>NZ_JBFBDY010000726.1:0-2851 GCF_040683475.1 Kitasatospora sp. NPDC093558
CGAGCCGTTGACGACCCGGGACACCGTGCCCCGGCCCACTCCGGCCCGCGCTGCCACCGCCTCCAGGGTGGGACGGGCAGCGGGTTGCCGCTGCGCGGCTCGGCTCATGATCGTTCTCCCGGCGGACGGCGGACGACGGACGGCGGCGACCGCGGGGAGACGGGCCAGACGACACGGTCCGGTAACGGAGCCGATGCACGCCCTTGACACGCCTCGCGCGGCGAAGCAATCTTCCCACACGTAGTGGGAGCGCTCCCATACTGCGGTCCCACCCAGTTTCGGCGCTCCCGTCCCGTTCCGAGCACCTCCGGCCGCCAGTCGCGCGGCGCAGCCATGGACCACCACCCTGGACAAGGAGATTCGGCCATGCGGAACCCCGGCACCACCCACGGCGGCAGAGCCGCCACCACCCCCGCACACAAGGCGCGCAAGCCTCTGCCGATCGTCGCGACCGCGGCCCTGTGCGCCCTGCTCGTCGCCGGCTGCGAGAGCTCCGGTTCCACCACCACCGCGGCCTCCGGCGCCAAGATCACCCTGACCGTCGGCGACTACGGCACGTTCGGGTACAAGGAGGCCGGCCTGTTCGACGCGTACATGCGCGAGCACCCCGACATCACCGTCGTGGAGCACAGCGTCCAGCAGGAGAGCGACTACTACCCCGCCCTGCAGACCCACCTGGCCTCGGGCAGCGGCCTGGACGACATCCAGGCGGTCGAGGTGGGCCGGATCGCCCAGGTGGTGAAGAAGCAGGCCGACAAGTTCGTCGACCTCGGAAAGGCGGACGGGGTCGACAAGGGCGCCTTCCTGCCCTGGAAGTCGCAGCAGGCCACCGCGTCGGACAACCGCACCATCGGCTTGGGCACCGACATCGGCCCGATGGCGATCTGCTACCGCAAGGACCTGTTCCAGCAGGCCGGCCTGCCCACCGACCGCGCCGAGGTGGCCAAGCTCTGGCAGGGCGACTGGGCCAAGTTCCTCGACGCCGGCAAGCAGTACCAGGCCAAGGCGCCCGCCGGCACCTTCTTCACCGACTCCGCCGGCGGCCTGTTCAACGCCGTGGTGTCCTCCAGCACCACGCAGTACGACGACGCCAGCGGCAAGCTGGACTACAAGAACAGCCCCTCCGTCAAGGCCGCCTGGACCCTGTCGACCGGTGCGGTCCAGGCCGGGATCAGCGCCGGCCTCAAGCAGTTCGACACCCCGTGGAACCAGGCGTTCGCCAACTCCAAGTTCGCCACCGTGGCCTGCCCGTCCTGGATGACGGCCATCGTCGCCGACAAGTCCGGGCCCGCCAACAAGGGCAAGTGGGACATCGCCGCCGCCCCGGCCGCCGGCAACTGGGGCGGCTCCTTCCTCACCGTGCCCAAGGCCGGCAAGCACCAGAAGGAGGCCGCGGCCCTCGCCGCCTGGCTCACCGCGCCCGCGCAGCAGGTCAAGGTCTTCACCTCGGTCGGCAACCTGCCGTCCAACACCAAGGCGCTGGGCCGGCCGGAGGTGCAGAACGCCAAGCTCGACTACTTCGGTGACACGCCCACCGGCCAGATCTACGCCGCCACCGCGCAGTCCATCAGCCCGACCGTGATCGGCGAGTGGGACGGCCTCGTCAAGGACGCCCTCACCAACGGCGCCCTGCTCAGCATCGAGCAGCACCAGAGCGACCCCGCCAAGGCGTGGAGCACGGCCGTCAAGGAGATCGACGACAAGGTCGGCGACTGACGGGCCGGCCTCCCGCCGTCCGCCTCCGCCACCGCCTCCGCCTCCACCTCCGCCGCGCCGACAGCCCGCTCTCCAGAGAGGTCACCACCATGCTCCACGAGGCCGCCCCGGCCGCCTCCCCGGGCGTGCGACGCCCGTCTCCCCCACCCCCGAGCCCCTGGCGCACCCGGCTCTACCGGTGTGACCTGAAGGCCTCGCCGTACCTGTACGTCGCGCCGTTCTTCGTCTGCTTCCTGGCGTTCGGCCTGTTCCCGCTGGTCTACACGGGCTGGGTGTCGCTGCACAGCGTCGACCTGCAGACGTCCGACCAGATGCAGTGGCGCGGCTTCGGCAACTACACCCGGCTGCTCCACGACGACCTGTTCTGGAACGCCCTGCGCAACACGCTCACCATCGGCTTGCTGTCCACCGTGCCGCAGTTGCTGATGGCCCTCGGCCTGGCGCACCTCCTCAACTACCGCCTGCGCGGCCGGGGTTTCTTCCGGATCGCGATGCTCGCGCCCTACGCGACGTCGATCGCGGCGGCGACCCTGGTGTTCACGCTGCTGTTCGGGCGGGACTACGGGATGATCAACTGGCTGCTCGGCCACCTGGGCCTGGGCCCCGTCGACTGGGAGGGCGGCACCTGGAGCTCCCAGGTCGCCGTCTCCACGATCGTCACCTGGCGCTGGACCGGCTACAACGCCCTGATCTACCTCGCCGCCATGCAGGCCGTCCCGCACGACCTGTACGAGGCGGCGGCGCTCGACGGCGCCAACCGGTGGCAGCAGTTCCGGCACGTCACGGTGCCGTCCATCCGGCCCACCATCCTGTTCACCGTCGTGGTCTCCAGCATCGGGGCCACCCAACTGTTCGGCGAGCCGCTGCTGTTCGGCGGCGGGGCGACCGGCCACAGCGGCGGCTCGGCCCACCAGTACCAGACCCTCGGGCTCTACCTGTACGACCAGGGCTGGTACGCCTTCCACCTCGGCCGGGCCGCCGCCGTGGCCTGGACGATGCTGCTGATCCTGCTGGCCATCGGCGCGCTCAACCTCGCCCTGGTCCGCATCCGCCGAGCCCGGAACGGGGGTTGAGCACCGATGGCCGTCTTCCCCGGGCGGCGCGCGGGAGCGCGCGGCCTGACCGGAGCGGGACC
>NZ_JBFBDY010000727.1:0-2848 GCF_040683475.1 Kitasatospora sp. NPDC093558
CGGTGACCACCGGTTCGGCGCTGGACGGGGCCTGAAGCAGGATCGGGGCGGTAGGCGCGCACAGGGTGGCGCCGGCGCGGGCGGCCTTGGGGCCGATCACGGCGACGATGTCCCCGGCGAGGGCGTGGGCGGTCTCGGTGCGGCGGTCGGCCTGCACGCGCAGGATGCGCGCGACGCGCTCGAGGCGGCCGGTGGCGGTATCCAGCACGAGGTCTCCCTTGTCCAGTCGGCCGGCGTAGACGCGCAGGTAGGTCAGGCGTCCGGTGGGGGCGGCGCTCACCTTGAACGCCAGGGCGGTGAACGGCTGTCCGGGGTCGGCGGCGCGCACCAGGACGGTGTCGTCGCCGGGGCCGGCGCTGCCGCGCACGGCGGGCACGTCCAGCGGGGAGGGCAGGTAGGCGCACACCGCGTCCAGGAGCGGTTCGATGCCGCGGTTGCGGTAGGCGGAGCCGCACAGCACGACCACCGCCTCGCCGCCGGCGGTCAGCTCGCGCAGGGCGGCCTTGAGGGTGGCGGCGCTCAGGGCGCCGGCGGTGCAGAACTCCTCCAGGGCGCCGGGGTGCAGGGCGGCCACCTCCTCCTCCAGGACGCGCCGGCGCCCGGCGGCGGCCTCGGCGAGGTGCGCGGGCACCGGGCCCTCGCGCATGCCGTCCTCCTCGCTCCAGGTCAGGGCGCGCAGGCGCAGCAGGTCGACAACGCCGGTGAACGCCTCCTCGGCGCCGATCGGCAGCTGCACGGCCAGCGGGTGGGGGTGCAGGCGCTCGCGGATGGAGGCAACAGCGGTGTCCAGGTCGGCGCCGGCGCGGTCCAGCTTGTTGACGAACGCGATCCTGGGCACGCCGTGGCGCTCGGCCTGCCTCCACACCGACTCGCTCTGCGGCTCGACGCCGGCCACCGCGTCGAACACCGCCACCGCGCCGTCCAGGACGCGCAGCGAGCGCTCGACCTCGTCGGCGAAGTCGACGTGGCCGGGGGTGTCGATGAGGTTGACCCGGTGCCCGGCCCAGGCGCAGCTGACGGCGGCGGCGAAGATGGTGATGCCGCGCTCGCGTTCCTGGGGGTCGAAGTCGGTGACGGTGGTGCCGTCGTGGACCTCGCCGCGCTTGTGGGTGGTGCCGGTGAGGTAGAGGATCCGTTCGGTGACGGTGGTCTTGCCGGCGTCGACGTGGGCGAGGATGCCCAGGTTGCGGACGGCCGCGATGGCGCCGGCCGTGCTGGTGGCGGTGGTGCTGGTGCTGTTGGTGGTGGTGGTGGTGGTGGTGTCGGTGCGCATGGCCCGGCCTTTCGGAGGTGATCCGTGGGTGGGTGGGCGCGCGATTGACGAGTGCGACGTGACGTCACCTTCGGTGGCGTGAGGGGCTGTTGGCCGCCGGCACGGGGCCTTGTTCAGGCGCCGGCCGCACTCCTCTCCCGGTGCCGGCCGCGCAGCGGGCACCGGAAGGAGCGGGACACCAGGATCACCTCGTAGCGGGACGCGGGAGAGGCGGCCAGAGCCGTGGCGGGGGCGGCGGCGGTGCGCTGGACGGCCATGGCCGCTCCCCTCCCCTCACTGCTGTCTTCGCGTCACGGGCGTGACCGCCCGGCGAGTCTAGGGAAGTCGTACGGCCCGGCGCACCGGGATTTTTGCCGTGCTGTTGGCCGTTGCGGGTGCGGGGGTAGCCAGCGTTGCCAATTTCATCAGTATTCATCAATAATCCGGGTATTTCGGCCGGTTGTCGGTGCTGGGCGCTACGGTCGCCTGGTGATGGTGACGCAGGCGTACCGCTTTGCGCTCGACCCGACGCAGCGTCAGGTCGGTGCGCTGCTGCGGCATGCCGGGGCGGTACGGGTGGCCTACAACTGGGCGCTGGCGCGGGTCAAGGCGAACCTGTCCCAGCGGGAGGCGGAGAGGTCCTACGGCATCGAGGACCTGACGCCTGCGTTCGGCTGGTCGATGTACTCCCTGCGCAGGGCGTGGAACCAGGCCAAGGACGAGGTCCCGCCGTGGTGGGCGCAGTTACAAGACCGTATGGAACGGCGGCCGGCTCGACGTCGCCGACCGCTGGTTCCCCAGCTCCAGGACGTGCTCCGACTGCCGGGCAGTGAAACCCAAACTGCCCCTGCGCGTACGCACCTTCAGCTGCGGATACTGCGGGCTGGTCATCGACCGGGACGAGAACGCCGCCCGCAACCTCGCTTCCCTGGTGAAGCGCCACGTCGCCGGGAGCGGCCCGGAGACGGTAAACGGACGTGGAGCCGACCGTAAGCCGGGACCTTGTCCCGCCGGTGGCAGTGAAGCGTCAACCTCGCACCGGCCCCCAAGGCGGATCAGACAAGGACCTTTGCCCAGTGATGGGCAAATCCTTGAGATGCACTGATCTCTCAAGGAACGGTCAGTGCGGGACCTCCTGCCAGGCGGTGGCGGTGAAGGTGAGGTCGCGGTCGGGGTCCTTGACGAGCAGTTCGAGGTACATGACGGTGGTGCGGCCCGCCTGGTCGGTGCTGTCCAGGCAGTAGCGGGTGCCCGCCTTGAGCCGGTCGTAGGGCAGGGCGGTGGTCTTGTACCTCTCCCGGCTGTCGAGCCGGCCCAGCGCCGTCAGGCAGCCGGCGAGGTCCTTGGGCGCGTCCACGGGGGCGGCGAGGTCGGTGGCGATCCGCAGGACGGGCGTGGCGGCCACCTCGTCGCACTGGTAGTTGACGTCGCCGCGCCGGGCGGTGGCGTGCGGCGGGCCGGCCAGGGGGTCGGCGAGCTGGACGCCCCAGTTCGCCCCGCCGTTGAACGGGCAGCTGCCGCCCTGCATGGTGAAGGTGGCCGGCTGGTAGAGCTGGGCGTAGGCCGCACCGCCCGCACTGGGCGTCAGCGTCGGGC
>NZ_JBFBDY010000728.1:0-2847 GCF_040683475.1 Kitasatospora sp. NPDC093558
GTCCGACGGCGCGGACGCGGGCCCGCACCCGCATCCGCGGCCGAGCCCCCGCTACCGGCTCGACCTGCACCGGCACCTCTGGGACGCCGACCGGGCAGGCGAGTTGGGCGATCGCGGTGGCGACGGCGCGGTGCGGCCGGTGCATCCGGCGGTCCCACCGGGCCTGCCGTGCGCCGTCGACCGTTGGGCCGACGAGGCGCGCATCCTGCTGGCCGCCGACGGGCTGCCGGAGGGTCCCGTCGCCGTCCGGCTCGGGGGCCGCCATCGGCTCGTCCTCGGCGCCGACGGCACGCTCGCGTCCGGCCCGCCGGACGGACTGCCGGTGCTGCCGGATGCTGCCACGTGGATCCCGCCGGACGTGGAACTGCTGCGCGGCGGGTTCATCTCGCCCGAACGGCTGCACCCGCTGGTCGCCGCCGTCCTGGTGCCGGGACACGTCCCGGAAGCACGGATGCGGCGCCCGGACGGCTCCCGGTTCGTCGAGTGCCGGGGCGCCCGGCACCGGATCGGCCTGGTGGACGGCGCGCTGGTCGCACTCGACCACGAGCCCGAGCAGCTCCGCCGCGAGGAACTGCTCGTCGCCCTCGGCGGCCCGCCCCTGCCGTGCCTGCGGGCGATCGACCTCGCCCACCGGCGCCCGGACGGGCTCGACGGCGTCCGCGAACTCCTGGACCACGGCGACACCGCCGGGGCCCTCGCGGTCGTCGAGGAACTGCTCGGCCCCGCGGCCGTGTTGCGCGACGGCCCGCTTCGGGACGAACTCGAGGCGGCGGCGCGGCGCCGGATCGCGCACGGCCTCTACCGCGCGGGCCTGGCCGGCGCGCACTGCCCGCCCGGCCACTGCCCGCCGGGCAGGCCCCGCCCGCGCGACCACCGCTCGCACCCGCGGCACTCCTTCTGACACCGACCGTCTTCAGGCCCTCTTCACAAGGTGATCCCATGTCTGTTTCCGTCCTGCCCGAAAACGCCGAACTCGCCGTCGCCGCCGACCTGTTGGCGCTCCTCGCCGACACCACCACCGAACTCCGCCCGGACGACCAGCTGGAGGCCCTGACGCTCGCCGTGGCCGCCGACCTGCCCGTCCTCCTCTGGGGCGAGCCCGGCATCGGCAAGACCGCCGCCCTCAACCAGCTCGCCACCTCCCTCGACCTGCCGCTCACCACCGTGATCGCCAGCGTCCACGAGCCCTCCGACTTCTCCGGGCTGCCGATCGTCGGCGACGACCCTGCCCAGCAAGGCGTCCCCCTGGCGCCGCCGGACTGGGCTGTGCGCCTCGTCCGGGCCGGGCGCGGGCTGCTCTTCCTCGACGAGCTGTCCACCGCGCCGCCCGCCGTCCAGGCCGCGCTGCTCAGGCTGGTCCTGGAGCGCCGCATCGGATCGCTCCAACTCCCGCCCGGCGTACGGATCGTGGCCGCCGCCAACCCGCGCTCCTCGGCCGCCGACGGCTGGGAGCTGAGCCCCCCGCTCGCCAACCGCTTCGTCCACCTCCAGTGGGTCCACGACCACGAGGTCGTCGTCCGCGGCCTCGGCGGCACCTGGCCGCGCGCCACCCTGCCGAGCCTCGACCCGGCCGCGCTCCCGGAGGCGGTGGCCTTCGCCCGGCGGGCCGTCTGCGGGCTGCTCGCCGCCCGCCCCAAGCTCGTCCACCAGCTGCCGAGCAGCGAGGCCCGCCGCGGTGGCGCCTGGCCGTCCCCGCGCAGCTGGGACATGGCGCTGCGCCTGACCGCCTTCGCGACGGCGGCCGGCTCCTCGCGGGACGTCCTGTCGCTGCTCGTCCGCGGCACCGTCGGGGACGGCCCCGGGCTCGAACTCCTCGCGAGCATCGACCGGATGGACCTCCCGGACCCGGAGGACCTCCTCGCCGACCCGGCCGCCGCCGTCCTGCCCGAGCGCGGCGACCTGCGCCAGGCCGTCCTGGACGGCGTCGTGGCCGCCGTCCGCAACCGGGCGACGCGCGAACGCTGGGACGCCGCCTGGGTGTTGCTCGTCCACGCGATGGAGACCGGCGCCCCGGACGTCGTGGTCGTCCCCGCGACCACGCTCGCCTCGCTGCGCCGCGACGACTGGGACGTGCCGGCCGCGATCGACCGGCTCGCCGGCGCGGTGCAGTTGTCCCGGCGCGCGGACGCCGCGGCGGACCGGGTGGCGGCGCTCGCGGGCAGGGGCGGCCGATGAACACCAACGAGAGTGCGCCCACGACCGCGAGCCTCGCAGACCTCGACGTCGACAAGCTCTTCGCCGCCCGGCTGATGGCCGCCCGGGCCCGCCCCTACCTGGCGACGGCGCTGTTCGCCCTGCACGTGGTGGAGTCGCGGGACGTCCCGACGATGGCCGTCGACGCCCACTGGCGCTGCTACGCCTCCCCGCACTTCGTCGCCCGGACGCCGGTCGAGGACCTCGCCGGCGTGTGGGTGCACGAGGTGTCCCACCTCCTGCGCGACCACCACGCGCGCAGCGAGCGGTACGCGAAGGAGCACGGGCTGACCGGCCCCGGGGAGCAGCTGCGGATGAACATCGCCGCCGACTGCGAGATCAACGACGACATCTACGGCGACGGCCTCGTGTGCCCCCAAGGGGCCGTCCTCCCGGCCCACTTGGATCTGGAGGCGGGCGGGCTGATGGAGGACTACCTCAGGCAGTTCCGGCTCGGGCAGCTCACCGACCACCTGGCCTGGCTCGACTGCGGCAGCGGCGCCGACGGCCGGGTGCGCCCGTGGGACCTCGGCCCGGACGGCGCCCACGGGCTCAGCCGGCAGGAGCGGGACGCGGTGCGCTTTCGGGTCGCCGAGGGCATCACCGGCCGGCCGGGGAGCGCCCCGGACGGCTGGCGGCGCTGGGCCAAAGAGG
>NZ_JBFBDY010000729.1:0-2837 GCF_040683475.1 Kitasatospora sp. NPDC093558
CCGGTGGGGACGCCCGGCCGGTGCGGGCCGCGCAGCAGGCGGCCGTCGACCGGGCGGGCGAGGGGGACCCGGCCGCCGGCCGGAGGGGCGGCCTCGGGGCCGCGCAGCCCCAGCGCGCTGCGGCCGGCCGCAACCCGGGCGTCCGCGGACCGGCCCTCGGCGCCGCGCGGGGCCGCCGGGCGGCTCGGCGGGGGCACCTGCTTGGGTCCGGGACGGCCGGCGACCGCGGTGGGGGGGCGCAGCGCGGTGCGGGTCGAGGCTGGCGTGGGGGTCGTCGCTGAGGAGTACATGGGGTGAGGGTGGTCCCTTCCTGTCCGTCGGCGGGTGCGCCCCGCGGGGGCGGGGGAGGGCCGGTGCCCCGTGTTTCCTGGCGTGACGGCGGCCCTGCTTCGGGGTGGTGGGTGGTGCGCGGGCGCCGGGCACGGACGCGGGGAGGGGACCCCTGGTCGGCGGTGTCCCGGCCGTCCGCACCCTGGGGAATGCGGTCGGCCGGAGCTGCCGTGGCCGTGCCCGGCGCTCCCGCGCCACCCGGCCGCGCCACCCCCTCGGGTGAGGACCGGGCGCGCCCCTCGCCACGGTCGGGGGATGCCCCGACGCCGGTCCGGAGCGCCTCCCGCCCCGGGGGCGAGGTGGCGCACCCCTACAACACACCCGCGCCGCACTGGCTTAGTAGTCTGGCGGGCCCTGGCGAACGGTGGCGAATGCTCGCCTGGCACTTGCCGGAGCCTCTAGCCTCGAACCAGCCGAGGAACCTGGGGGCTTCACGTGAGCAGGGGACCCAACACCCGACTCGCCGATCTGTTCGTCCTGACCGGATGGTCGAAGGGCGAGCTGGCGCGGCTGGTCAACCGCCGGGGTGCCGCGATGGGCCAGCAGCAGCTGTCCACCGACACGTCGAGGGTACGGCGCTGGATCGAGCAGGGGGAGGTCCCCCGCGATCCGGTGCCACGAGTGCTGGCAACCGTGTTCACGGAGCGGCTCGGCCGTGTCGTCACCACTGAGGACCTCGGTCTGGAACGACACCGGCCCACCAGGAGCGGGGCGGCGCAGTCCGCAGCGGAGCCATGGTCGCCGGATCGAACGGCCGCGGTCCTCACCGAGTTCACGGGAATGGACCTCATGCTGAACCGACGTGGATTGGTGGGCGCGGGTGCCGCGCTCACGGCCGGGGCGGTCATCGCCGACTCCCTGAAGGGCTGGCTGGGCGGGGACGCGGTCGCGTACGCGGCCTCGGCGCCCGGACCGCGCCAGGTGATCACCGGGGCGGGCGCGCGCCCGGTGGTGGACGTGTACGACGCGGGCCCGGTCGGGCTCGACGAGGTGGAGGCGCTGGAGCGTTCGGTGCAGGTGTTCCGGGCGTGGGACGCGGCCCGCGGCGGCGGGCTGCAGCGCAAGGCGGTGGTCGGTCAGCTGAACGAGGTGGGCGGGCTGCTGACGCACCGGCACCCGCCCGCCGTGGAGCAGCGGCTGTGGCTGGTCGCCGCGAACCTCGCGGTGCTGGCCGGCTGGATGTCGCACGACGTGGGCCTGGAGCCCACCGCCCAGCGGTACTTCATGATCGCCGCGGAGGCGGCCAAGGAGGCGGGCGACCGGCCGAGAGCGGGCGAGGCGATCTCGCGGGCGGCCCGGCAGATGGTGCACCTGGGCCGGGCGGACGACGCGATCGACCTGATGGAGGCGGCGAAGGCGGCCGGCGGCCGGCTGCTGCCGAGGACGCGGGCGATGCTGAACACCGTCGAGGCGTGGGCGCATGCCTCGATCGGGCACACGCAGGACACCTACCGGCTGCTCGGCGAGGCGGAGGACCTGTTCGCCGAGGACGTTCCTGAGCCGCCGCCGACCTGGATGCAGGTGTTCGACGAGGCCGAACTGCGCGGCATGCAGGCGCTGGTGCTGCGCACGCTGGCCGAGCACGACCGGTCGGCGGCGCCCGAGGCTCGGCGGCACGCGGAGCGGGTGATCGCCCTGCGGGAGGGCACCGGGCAGCTGCGCTCGGCGCTGTTCGACCGGATCACGCTGGCCTCGGTGCACTGGATCACCGGGGAGCCGGACGCGGCGGAGTTCCAGGCCAAGATGGCGATGAACCTGATCGGGCAGAACTCCTCGCACCGCACGTGGGACCGGCTGCGCGAGATGTACCGGCTGACGGCGCAGTACCGCGGGCTTCCGGCGGTCGACGAGCTGCGGGTCCACCTGGGGCGGGAGTTGCGGGCGGCGGACGCGAAGAACCGGCCGCGGGTGACCTGAGGGGGCGGACGTCTGCTCAGCGGGCGTTCGGGGGGCTGGGCGTTCGGGAGTCCGGCGTTCGGGCAGCCGGACGTTCGGGGAGTAACGGGCGTTCGGGAGCCGGGCTTCCGTTCGGGAGCGGTTGCGCAGGTGCACATGTGCGCAGGTGCGCGCGTGCCGCGACGCGGTCAGTGGTGCTCGGTGGCTCCGGCCCGTGCGGCCGGCCGCAGGAGCATGCGCAGCGCGGTGACGGTGCCGTCCTGGCCGAGGACGGGTTCGCCCGCGCACTCGACGCTGTCGTGCGTGCCGTCGTACCGGCGGATCCGCAGCGTGCCGTTGGTGGTGCGCCCGTGCACGAGGGTGTCGGTCATCATCCGGCGCAGCAGCGGCCGGTCGGCCTCCGGGAGGCGGTCGGGCAGCCGGTCGAGGCTGAGCGGGCCGTGTCCGGGGTCGCAGCCGAGCAGCAGAAAGGTCTCGGCGTCCCACCGGACCCCGTCGGTGAGCAGGTCCCACTCGGCGGAGCAGACAGCGGGATCGGACGGCTCCTGCGCCGTGCCGTCCACTCTGACGCCGTCCGTTCCGCCGTCGGCCGCGGCGGACTCCGGTACGCC
>NZ_JBFBDY010000730.1:0-2824 GCF_040683475.1 Kitasatospora sp. NPDC093558
GACGTGGCCGCCGCACAGGTACCGCACCAGCGGCGGCCGCCGGGAGCGCCTGGGCACGGTGAAGACGGCCAGCTCCCGCTCCGCGCCCGGCAGGGAACGCCGCAGCCCGGCCAGCAGCCGTACGGGGAAGGCGTCCGCGTGGTACTGCAACGGGTCCGCGAAGACCACGATGGCGACGACGCCCGTCTCCCGGGCCCTGGCCGCCCGCCGGCGGACGTACGCCAGCTCGCGCGCCGCGCGCTCCACCCGGGCCGCCACCTCGGTGGAGACCGGGGCGGAACGGTTCAGCACGCGGGAGGCGGTGGCGGTGGAGACACCGGCGAGCCGGGCGACCTCGGCGAGCGTCGGAGCGGGGTCGTCGCCATGGGTGTGAGGGGGCATGGGGGCCGTCCTGGGGTCCTCGACACGGGAACTCCACCTCCGGACCGGTCATGCGTGCCGGGCCACCACCCCTGCCAGCTTGGTCGGTTGTAAGACCAGCGTCAAGGCATCCGACACACCCTCACGCACGAGGGTCGGGCAGGGCGCCGCGGCGGATCACCTCCGCGTACCACCGGGCGCTGTCCTTGGCGGTCCGGGTCTGGGTGGCGTAATCGACGTAGTACAGGCCGAAGCGTTTGCCGTAGCCGTACGCCCACTCGAAGTTGTCCATCAGCGACCAGAGGAAGTAGCCCCGCACGTCCGCGCCGGCGGCGATCGCCCGCCGGACGGCGTCGAGGTGGCCGCGCAGGTAGTCGATGCGCTCCGGGTCGTGCACCGCGCCCTCCGGCGTCGGCCGGTCCTCGAAGGCCGCGCCGTTCTCGGTGACCATCAACGGCAGCCCGGGGTGTTCGCGGTGGACGCGCAGCAGCAGGTCGGACAGGCCGCTCGGGTCGATCGGCCAGCCCATGGCGGTGCGCCGGCCGGGCGCGCGGTGGAACAGCACGTCGGCGCAGCCCGCGAACGGGGACTGGGCACCGTCGCCGTGGCCCGCGTCGCTCGCGGCGGCGGCGGAATCCGGGGCCTGCCCGTCCGGCAGGGCCGAAGCCACCGTGGGGTTGTAGTAGTTGACGCCCAGCAGATCGATCGGACGGGCGATCGTGGCCAGGTCGCCGTCGTGGACCAGCTCCGGCCAGTCGACCAGGTGTGCCGTGTCGGCGAGCAGGTCCTCGGGGTAGGCGCCGTTCAGCATCGGTCCGGTGAAGACGCGGTTGCCCACCGCGTCGATCCGCCGGGCGGCCTCGCGGTCCGCGGCGGACTGCGTGAGCGGCCGCACCTCGTGCAGGTTGAGCGACACGGCGATCCGCGCCTCCCGGGGCAAGATTGCGCGCAGCGCCTCGACCGCGAGGCCGTGGCCGAGGTTGAGGTGGTGGGCCGCGCGCAGGGCGGCCGTCCAGTCGGTACGGCCCGGCGCGTGCACCCCGGAGCCGTAGCCGAGAAAGGCCGAGCACCAGGGTTCGTTGAGGGTGGTCCACAGGCGCACCCGGTCGCCGAGCGCGTCCGCCACCAGCGCGGCGTAGTCGGCGAAGCGACCGGCGGTGTTGCGGGCCGGCCAGCCCCCGACGTCCTCCAGCTCCTGCGGCAGGTCCCAGTGGTAGAGCGTCACCGCGGGCTCGATGCCGTGCTCCAGCAGCTCGTCCACCAGGCGCCGGTAGAAGTCCAGGCCCCGTTCGACGGCCGGCCCGCGCCCGGTCGGCTGCACCCGGGGCCAGGACACCGAGAACCGGTAGGCGCCCAGGCCCAGTTCGCTCATCAGCCGGACGTCCTGCCGGTAGCGGCGGTAGTGCTCGGTGGCGCGGTCGCCGGTGTCGCCGCCGGCCGTCCGGCCCGGGGTGCGGCTGAAGGTGTCCCAGATCGAGGGGGTCCGGCCGTCCACGTCGACGGCGCCCTCGATCTGGTACGCCGCTGTTGCGGCTCCCCAGAGGAAACCGGCCGGGAAGTCGCGGACGGAGACATCGGCCGGGGCCGACTCGGTCCGTACGGAAGTCATGGCTGTTCTCCATTCCGGTAGGAGTGGGCGTCAGTTCTTGATCGCGCCGGCCGTGATGCCGCCGACGACCTGCCGGCCCAGGAGGGCGAACACCAGCAGGAGCGGTGCCGTCCCGAGCAGCGAGCCGGTGAGGATGACGGCCTGGTCGGAGTCGTACGAGCCGCCGCCGAGACCGGCCAGCGCGACCTGGACGGTGGGATTGCTCTGGCTCAGCGCGATCAGCGGCCAGAAGAAGTCGTTCCAGGACTGCACGAAGACCAGCATCCCGAGCACGGCCATCCCGGGCCGGGCGATCGGCAGCACCACGCTCCACAGGATCCGCAGGCTGCTCGCGCCGTCCATCCGGGCCGCCTCGACCAGGTCGATGGGCAGCGCCTCCGCGAGGAACTGCCGCATGAAGAACACCCCGAACGCGGCCACCAGGTTGGGCAGGATCACCGACTGCAGCCGGTCGGTCCAGTGCAGCTGCGCCATGATCTGGTACAGCGGGATGACGCTCAGCTGGGCGGGCACGGTCATCGTCGCCACCACCAGGCCGAGCAGGGCGCCGCGGCCCCGGAACGGCAGCTTGGCGAAGGCGAAGCCAGCCAGCGTCGCGAACAGCACCGTGCTCGCGGTCACGCAACCCGCCACCACGACCGAGTTGAGCAGCGCCCGGCCCATGTGGACCTCGTTCCACGCGATGTCGAGGTTGTGCCACAGGCTCCCGCCGGGCAGCAGCGGCGGCGGGGTCTGCGCGATCCGGGCGCCGGAGGTCGAGGCGCCGACGAAGGTCCAGTACAGCGGGAAGAGGGAGAGGAAGGCGACGACGATCAGCACGGCGTACGTGAGCGGTCCCGCTCCGGTCAGGCCGCG
>NZ_JBFBDY010000731.1:0-2811 GCF_040683475.1 Kitasatospora sp. NPDC093558
CGTCAACGCCAACGGCACCGGCTCCACCCTCGCCGACCGCGCCGAGGCCCTGGCGCTGCACCGGGTGTTCGGCGCGCACACCGCCCGCCTGCCGGTCAGCTCCAGCAAATCCGTCCACGGCCACGCCCTGGAGGCCTCCGCCCTGCTCGAACTCGCCGTCACCATCGGCGCGTTGCAGACCGGAAGGCTCCCGGTCAACGCCGGCTGGCTCGGCCCCGACCCGGACGTCGGCCTCGACCTCGTCCTGGACGGACCGCGCACCGCCGCGCCGCACTACGCCCTCAGCCTCAACTCCGCCTTCGGCGGCGCCAATACGGCCATCCTCGTGGCCCGCGCATGAGTGGGCAGAGCCAACGGGCCGGTGTGCAAGGCCCGTTGCACGACGAGCCCGCCGAGCGACCGCCCACCCCGACACCACCACCCACACCAGGACCACCCCACCCATGTCCCCTCCCCCGTTGCGCATCCTCGCCGAGGCCCAGTGGCCCGACCCGCACCGCGCGGACGATCCGCTGCCGCCCCTGCCGGGCTTCGCCGCCTCCACCTTCAACCCACTCGTCGCCGACACCGCCGAACGCTGCCTGCGCGCCCACCACGGCGCCGCACCCGCGCCCGGGCGTACGGCCCTGCTGCTCGCCAGCGCGAGCGGCGACCGCGCCACCGCGCAGGCCATCGACGAAGGCGCCGTGCCCGGCCGCCGGACGGCCCCGCTGCTGTTCTTCCAGTCCAACCCCAACGCCGTCCTCGGGCACATCGCCGCCCGCTGGGGCCTGACCGGCCCCGTCGTCGCGATCAGCCCGGCCGAGCCCGCCGGGCGCGGCACCGTCCCCGCGGACGCGCTGGACCTCGCCGCGTTGCTCCTCGCGGACGGCGACGCCGACCGGGTCCTCGTCATCGCGGCCGAACAGGACGAGGGTGGCGACCGGGCCGTGGCCGTCCTCGTCGAGAACTGAACCGACCTGCCGCCGGCCGCCGTCGCCCGTCACGCCGCTGCCGCCCCCGACGCTCCGACCCGCGCCGTCGCCGCACACACCGGCCGCGCGCCGGCCCGCCACACCACCCCGCACACCTTTCGCCGCCGAGCGGCCCGCCCGGGCCGATAGCGGCACCAAGGGAGGGATCCGCCCCCGTGACCACCCCCCGTACCACCAACCGAAGTACCACCAACCGAACGACACCCGCCACAACACCCGGCACGACCGGCCGCATCCGCGGTCTCCTCGCGGACGACCCGGACGTCGGCGCCGGCACCGTACTGACCAGCCGCCTCGCGCTCGGCCTCGGCCTGGACGACCCGCTGCTCACCTTCGACACCCCCGTCGACGAGCACCCCGCCTGGCACGCCCTCACCCTGCGCGAGCTCGACCGCGCCGTCCGCGCCCGCGCCGCCGCCCTGTACGGCCTCGGCGTCAAACGGCGCGACCCCGTCGTCGTCTACGCGAGCGACGCCGCCGACCACGTGCTCGCCTTCCTCGCGCTGGCCCGGCTCGGCGCGATCCCCGCCCTGCTCAACCCGCACCTGGACGGCGAACGCGCCGCCCGCTACATCGCCCGCCTCGGCGCCGCGGGCGTCCTCGCCGACCCGGCCCACCTGGCGGCGCTGGCCGGTCACGACCCCGGCGCCCGGCTGCTCCCCGAGATCGCCACCCTCGGCGCCGGGGACCCGGACGCCGCACCCGAGCCCTACCGCCACTGGTCCGACGACCCGGTCGCGATCACCCACTCCTCGGGCACCACCGGGATGCCGAAGGCCGTCGTCCACTCGCACGCGAGCCTGTACGCGGCGATCCGCCACCGGCTGCGGCTGCCGCGCCCGCAGGGGCAGGAGCGGATGCTCAGCGCGCTGCCCGCGCCGCACGCCGCGACGCTGATCGCCGTCAACCTCGCGCTCAGCTCGCACACCCAACTCGCCCTGCTGTCCGGCCAGTCGGGCGCAGGTGTGCTGGACGCGATCGAGCGCTGGCAGCCCACCGGCGTCGTCGGCTTCGCCGCCACCTGGGCCGACCTCGCCCGCCATGACCTCTCCGCCCGCGACCTCGCCTCCGTCGCCCTCTGGTGGAACACCGGCGACTGCGCCCACGAGACGCACATCCGGCGCCTGATCGCCACCGGCAGCCGCGAGACCGTCACCCGCGCCGGCCGCACCCGCGAACCCGGCTCGCTGTTCGTCGACGGCCTCGGCTCCACCGAGATGGGCCACTCGCACTTCTTCATCACCCACGGGCCCGGCACCGACCGTTACGGGCGCTGCGTCGGGCGCCCGCACGCCTTCGTCGACTGCGCCGTCGTCGGCCCGGACGGCGAGCCGCTCGGCCCCGGTGAGATCGGTGAACTCGCCACCGCCTCACCGACCTTGGCGCTCGGCTACTGGAACGACTCGGCCACCACGTTCCGCACCCGGCTGCGCGGCCGGTTCCTCACCGGCGACCTCGTGTACCGCGACAAGGACGGCTACTACTACCACGTCGACCGGGCCGTCGACTCGGTCGAACTCGGCGACGGCCAGCGGCTGTTCACCGCAATGTCGGAGGAGCGCGTCCTGGCCGCCTGCCCGGAGGTCGTGGACTGCACGGTCGTCGCCGCGCACGACGGCGAGCGCGTCGTCACCGACGTGCTGCTCCTCCTCGCCGACGGCGCCGACCCGGCCGCCGACCGGACGAAGGACGTCGTCGCCGCCCTGGACGAGGCCGCCGCGGCGACCGTCCGCCGGGTGCTCGTCGTCTCCGGCGACGACATCCCGCTCGGCCCGACCGGCAAGGTCCGCAAGGTCCTCCTGCGGGAGCGCCACCATGAGGTGGCCCACGCATGAAC
>NZ_JBFBDY010000732.1:0-2809 GCF_040683475.1 Kitasatospora sp. NPDC093558
CCGACTACGGCTCGCGCGACTTCGCCGCCGCCGACCCGGAGGGCAACCGCTGGTACTTCGGCACCTACCCGGGCTCCCCGCGGCCGTGACGACCGAACCCGGAGCGGGCCCCGTCACTGCGGCGTCGGGTTCGTCGCTTCGGCGCTCGGCGCTGCAGAAGGCGTCAGGGTCGGCGTCGGGACCGGAGCGACCGGTGCCGTCGCCGGGTCCATGATCACCGGGGTGCAGCCGCGGCTGCTGTCCGGCTGCTCGCCGCAGACCTGGACCCGGCTGTCGTTCTGGGACGCGTCCACCATCGACGAGTACGCGTCGTACCCCCAGTGGACCAGCGCCGTCTGGTTCTGCCCCGCCGAGTTGGTGATGGTCGCCCGATACCCCGCCGTGGCGTCCGTGATCTTCGCCCAGGCCGCCCGGCAGCGGTGGCTGTAGCGCACGTAGATGGTCATCTGCCGCACGTTGGCGGTCGCGATCGTCGTGGCGTCAGCACCGCATCCGCTGGCCTGCGGGTCCTTCCCCACGCAGCCCGCGGCCTCGCACAGCGCCGTGGCCTGGGCGGACGCCGGGGCGGTGGCCGTGGGCGCCGCGAGGCCGGCGGCGGACGGTGCCACCGCGGCCATCGGGCGGCGCTCGGGCGTGCCCCCGTCGTCCAGGGCGAGGACGGCGACGAGGGCGGCGGCGCCGGCCGCCGAGGCCGCCGCGGCCCACCACCAGATCCGGCGCGGCCGGGCCGCGGGCTCCGGCTCCCCCTCCGGACGCGACTCCGGACGCAACGGCGGCTCGGCAGCCCCCGGTAAGTCCGCCGCCGGAAGGACCTCCGACACCGCGCCGCCGGCCACCATGCCACTGGCCGCCATGCCCCGGGCAACCGCCGCCCGCAGCACCTCCAGCGCGGCGTACTCCCCCTCCGGCACCCCCGCCAGCGCCCCGAAGGCGGCCAGCGCCGCCTCCGTCACCACGCGCTCCCCGTTCAGCCACCGGTGCCACGACGACTTGCTGTAGTGCGTCTTCGCCGCCAGCTCCGCCAGCGTCAGCCCCGACCCGTCCTTCAGCGCCCGCAGCCCCGCCACGAGCTCCCGCTCCTGCGGCCCCAGCCTCGCCGGCAGCGCCCGCCAGTCACCGACCATCGCCCCGATCCCCCTTGACGCAGCGTCAGTTCGCAAACCGTCGGCAGCATAACTCCCCCACCGACCGTACGGGCGTGTACACGGAAAGCTACGCTCGCGCCCGCCCCGCACCCCGGGCAGACTGACAGCGGGGGCCACACCGACGGCTTCGGAGGCGGCCCATGCCGCAGATGGTGGTGGACGGGCGCACGCTCGCGCTCTCCCACCTCGACAAGGTCTACTACCCGCGGACCGGCACCCTGAAGGGCGAGGTCCTCAGCTACTACGCCGCCGTCCACACCGCCCTCCTCCCCCACCTGCACGACCGCCCGGTCTCCTTCCTGCGCTGCCCCGACGGCGTCGAGGCCGAGGTGTTCATCGCCAAGAACCCGCCCGCCGGCACCCCACGCTGGATCCGCACGGCCGAGGTGCCCAGCGACAGCGGCGACCTGCGCCAGGTCGTCCTGGACGACGGCGCCGCGCTGCTCTGGGCCGCCAACCTCGGCTGCCTCGAACTGCACGTCCCGCAGTGGCACGCCGCCGCGCCCGGCCTGGCCGACCGCCTCGTCCTCGACCTCGACCCGGGCGAGGGCGCGACCGTCCTCACCTGCCGGACGGTCGCCGGGCTGCTCCGCGAGCGGCTCGCCGCGGACGGGCTCGCCGCCTGGGCCAAGACCTCGGGCTCCAAGGGCCTGCACCTGCTCGTCCCGCTCGAACCCACCCCGAGCGCCCGCGTCTCCGCCTACGCCAAGGCCCTGGCCGCCGCCCTGGAGGCCGACCACCCCGAGCTCGTCGTCCACACCATGGCCAAGGCCCGCCGGACCGGGCGGGTCTTCGTCGACTGGTCTCAGAACAACGCCAAGAAGACCACCGCCGCCCCGTACACACTGCGCGCCCGCCCGCTGCCCACGGTCTCCACCCCGGTCACCTGGGAAGAACTCGCCGAGGCCGACGCCGAGGAGGACCTCGTCTTCACCCTCGCCGACGTCCCCGAGCGGCTCGCCGCCCACGGCGACCTCCTCGCCCCGCTCCTCGACCCCGAGCGCGCCCGCCCCCTCCCGGCCGGCCCGGCACCCGGGCCCGACCGCCAGGTGCTCCGCCCGCCCGTCGAGGTCATGCGCCCGGCCGCCGTCCCGGCCGTCCCGCCACCGGACGGGCTCGGCGGCGGGGGCGTGCAGTACGAGCTCAAGCTGGACGGCTTCCGCTGCCTCGCCTTCGCCCGCGGGGACCGCCCCGCCTACCTCCAGTCCCGCAGCGGGCGCGACCTCGCCCCGGACTTCCCGCCGATCGCCGCCGCCGTCGCCCGGCTGCCCGAGGGGCTCGTGCTCGACGCCGAGCTCGTCGCCTGGCGGGCCGGCCGGTTCGCCTTCGAGGAGCTCCTGCGCACCCGTCAGGCCCGCGCGGGTGACGACGTCGCGCTCGGACTGATCGCCTTCGACGTCCTCGCCCTCCCGGGCCGCGACGTGCGCCGGCTGCCCCTCGCCGACCGCCGCCGGCTGCTGCTCGCCGCGCTCGCGGACGTCCCGCCGCCGATCCAGCCCGTCATGGCCACCACCGACCGCACCGAGGCCCTGGACTGGATGGAGCGCCTCGCGGCCACCGGCGTGGAGGCCGCGCGCCCGGGCGATGTGGGTCTCCACCTTCCACAGCGCGTGCGTGCGGATCCTGCGCCGCGAGTCCAAGGTGCTGGGCTTCACGTCCAGCTT
>NZ_JBFBDY010000733.1:0-2806 GCF_040683475.1 Kitasatospora sp. NPDC093558
CCGCTACGGCCTCCCGGCGCTCGCCGCCGCCCTCGCCGTGGCCTGCGCCGTCGACCAGGAAGTCGCCGACGCGGGCCACCTCATCGCCCAGCTCCTCGGCGCCCTGGCCGCCCGCTCGCCCTGGCTGCGCCGGCGCGCCGTCCGGACGCCCGCCCGAGCCGTACCGGCACGCACCCACCGCACACCCACCGGGTGAACGACGGGCACCCTCGGTTCACCCCCCACCGCAGCTCGGCCGCTATCATGCGCGGACGTTCGATTGGCTGCACCGCTCCACCGGTTGACAGCCGCTCAGCTCAGTGGAGGGGACCGGATGTTCAACACCGACGGCACCAACGGGACGGACGTCCCGACCGATCTCCAGACGGGCCGCCCGCACCCGGCGCGGATCTACGACTACTGGCTCGGCGGCAAGGACAACTTCCCGTCGGACCGGGCCGCGGCCGAGCACGCGATCGCCGCCTCGCCCGACATCCCGCAGGCGGCCCGGGAGAACCGCGCCTTCCTGCGCCGCGCCGTCCGGCTCTGCGTCGAGGCCGGCGTCCGCCAGTTCATCGACATCGGCTCGGGCCTGCCCGCCCGGGGCAACGTCCACGAGATCGCCCAGGAGCTCGCCCCGGACGCGCGCGTCGTCTACATCGACAACGACCCGATCGTCCTCGCCCACGGCCGCGCCCTGCTCGCGGACAACCGCAGCACCACCGTCCTGACCGGCGACCTGCGCGACGTCGAGGAACTGCTGGACCGCGCCGAACTGCGCTCGCTGATCGACCTGTCGCAGCCCGTCGCCGTCCTCCTGCTCGCCGTCCTGCACTTCGTGGACGACGCCCAGGCCGCCTCCGCCGTCCGGGCCGTGCACGACCGCGTCGCGCCGGGCAGCCACCTGCTGCTCTCGCACAGCACCGCCGAGGGCAACCCGCAGCGGGCCGAGGAGGTCGCGAAGACCTGGCAGAACGCGTCCTCCCAGATCACCCTGCGGGGCCGCGCCGCGGTCGAGGGCTACTTCGACGGCTGGGAACTGCTGGAGCCCGGCGTCGACTTCGTCCCGCTCTGGCGCCCGGAGGGCTCCACGGCGAACACCACGCGCTGGATGTACGCGGGCGTCGGCCGCAAGGCCTGACGCCGCCCGTGTCCCGGTGCGGATCACGCCCGACGGCACCGGCCCGTCGGGCGGACCCGGCCGCCACGTTCGTATTGTCTTGCGGTACTCTGCAAACCTATGCCAGGGTGACGGTGTCGGACACCAGTGCCGAAACGTCCCACACGTCGCTAGTTCGAAGGCCCGCGCCGCGGGTCCAGGGGTGCACGCATGTCGAAGGTCTTGAGCAAGCTGCCGGTCGGTGAACGGATCGGCATCGCATTCTCCGGTGGGTTGGACACCTCCGTCGCGGTCGCGTGGATGCGCGAGCACGGCGCCGTCCCCTACGCGTACACGGCGGACATCGGCCAGTACGACGAGCCGAACCTCGCCGACGTCCCCGCGCGCGGCCGCGCCTACGGCGCCGAGCAGGCCCGCCTGGTGGACTGCCGGGCCGCGCTGGTCGAGGAGGGCCTGGCCGCGCTCGCGTGCGGCGCCTTCCACATCCGCTCCGCCGGGCAGACGTACTTCAACACCACCCCGCTCGGCCGCGCCGTGACGGGCACCCTGCTGGTCCGCGCCATGCAGGAGGACGAGGTCTCGATCTGGGGCGACGGCTCCACCTACAAGGGCAACGACATCGAGCGGTTCTACCGCTACGGTCTGCTCGCCAACCCCAGCCTGCGGATCTACAAGCCGTGGCTGGACCAGCGGTTCGTCTCCGAGCTCGGCGGCCGCAAGGAGATGTCGGAGTGGCTCGCCGAGCGCGACCTGCCCTACCGCGACTCCGCCGAGAAGGCCTACTCCACCGACGCCAACATCTGGGGCGCCACCCACGAGGCCAAGCGCCTGGAGTATCTGGACGCGTCGATGGAGATCGTCGCCCCGATCATGGGCGTCCCCTTCTGGGACCAGTCCGTCGACATCCAGGCCGAGGACGTCACCGTCGAGTTCGAGTTCGGCCGCCCGGTCCGGATCAACGGGCGGGTGTTCGCCGACGACGTCGAGCTGGTGCACGAGGCCAACCGCATCGGCGGCCGGCACGGCCTCGGCATGTCGGACCAGATCGAGAACCGCATCATCGAGGCCAAGAGCCGCGGCATCTACGAGGCCCCGGGCATGGCGCTGCTGCACACCGCCTACGAGCGGCTGCTCAACGCGATCCACAACGAGGACACCCTCGCCACCTACCACACCCAGGGCCGCCGCCTCGGCCGCCTGCTGTACGAGGGCCGCTGGTTCGACCCGCAGGCGCTCATGCTGCGCGACAGCCTGCAGAAGTGGGTCGGCCAGGCCGTCACCGGCAGCGTCACCCTGCGCCTGCGCCGCGGCCAGGACTACTCGGTGATCGACACCCAGGGTCCGAACTTCAGCTACCACCCCGAGAAGCTGTCCATGGAGCGCAGCGTCGACGCCGCGTTCGTCCCGGACGACCGCATCGGCCAGCTGACCATGCGCAACCTCGACATCGCCGACTCGCGCAGCAAGCTGGAGCAGTACGCCACGCACGGTCAGCTCGCCCCCTGGAGCGGCCTGATCGGCGAGCTCGCCCCGGGCGGCGCGGCGCCGATCGCGGCGGCCAGCCACGACGCCGAGGCGGTCGCGGCCGAGTCCACCGCGCTCGACCAGGCGGCCATCGAGTCCGGCACCGACTGATCCCGGCAGATCCCCGCACGCCCGTCCGGGGGCCGTGGCACCGCGCGTGCCACGGCCCACGGCCGTGTCCTG
>NZ_JBFBDY010000734.1:0-2804 GCF_040683475.1 Kitasatospora sp. NPDC093558
TCCTTCCTGCGCAACTCCGTGCGCGAACTCGGCCAGACCGTCGTCATGGTCACCCACGACCCCGTCGCCGCCGCCTACGCCGACCGCGTCGTCTTTCTCGCCGACGGCCGCATCGTCGACGAACTCCCCCACCCCACCGCCGACACCGTCCTGGACCGCATGCGCCGCTTCGACGCCAAGGGCCGCACCAGCTGAGGCCGTACGGACACCACAGCGCCGACGCTCCCTAGACCCCCCAGGACTGACTCTCCCCCATGTACCGCACCGCACTGCGCAACGTGCTGGCCCACAAGGCCCGCCTGCTGATGACGGTCCTCGCCGTCATGCTGGGCACCGCCTTCGTCGCCGGCACGTTCGTGTTCACCGACACCCTCGGCAGCGCCCTCAGGTCGCAGAACGCCAAGAGCTACACCGACATCGCCGTCACCGTCTCCGACCGGGGCGCCGTCGGCCGCGGCTACGACCACGGCGGCAGGACCGCCGCGAGCGCGCCGCTGACCGAGGAGACCCGCAAGGCCGTCGCCGCGCTGCCCGGCGCCGCCGACGCGCGCGGCGTCGTCAGCGGCTTCGCCGGCATCGCCGACCGCAAGGGCGCGCTGATCGGCGACGGCTTCTCCACCACCGGCACCAACTACGTGCCGGGCGCCGACGGCACCGACCCGCGCTACCCGCTGGTCGAGGGCCGCGGCCCGACGGCCGGCGCCGAGATCGCCCTCGACGCCAAGACCGCCGAGAAGGGCGGCTACAAGGTCGGCGACACCGTCCGGGTGGCCGTCAACGGCCCGGTCATGGAGCTGAAGCTCACCGGCACCCTGCACACCAACGACCCGCGCGTCCTCTCCGGCGGCTCGCTCGCCGCGTTCGACACCGCCACCGCTCAGCAGCTCTACCTGAGCCCGGGCCACTTCGCCGAGCTGGACGTCAAGGGCAAGCCGGGGGCGGACGACACCGCGCTGCTAGCCGCCGTCCGGCAGGCCCTGCCGCAGGGCGGCGACTTCGAGGCCAAGACCGGCCGCGCGCTCGCCGACGAGCAGGACAAGATGATCGCCGCCGGCACGAAGGTCATGAGCAAGGCGCTGCTGGGCTTCGCCGGCATCGCGCTGTTCGTCGGCATCTTCATCATCGCCAACACCTTCACCATGCTGATCGCCCAGCGCACCAAGGAACTCGCACTGCTCCGGGCGATCGGCGCCGGCCGCCGGCAGGTCACCAGGTCCGTCCTGGTCGAGGCGTTCCTGGTCGGCCTGACGGCCTCGGTGGCGGGCCTGGCCGCCGGCGTCGGCATCGCCGCCGGGCTGCGCTCGCTGGTCAACAGCCAGCTGGAGGCCAACCTGCCGGACGGCCCGCTGGTGGTCGCGCCGGGCACGGTGATCACCACGATGCTCATCGGTGTCACGGTGACCGTGCTGTCGGCCCTGCTGCCCGCGATCCGCGCGGCGCGGATCGCCCCGATGGCGGCGATGAGCTCGGTCGAGCAGCCGGCCACCCAGAAGAGCCTGCTGCTGCGCAACGTGATCGGCCTGGTCTTCACGGTCCCCGGCGCGGCCGCCCTGGTGCTCGGCGCCCTCGCCAAGTCGGGCCTCCTCGTGGCGCTCGGCGCGGCCCTGCTGATGATCGGCGTGTTCGTCCTCACCCCGCTGCTGGCCAAGCCGCTGATCGCCCTGTTCGCGCCGCTGCTGCGCGCCGGGTACGGCACGCCGGGCCGGCTGGCCGGGGAGAACGCCGTCCGCAACCCGCGCCGCACCGCCGCCACCGCCTCGGCGCTGACCGTCGGCGTCACCCTGATCACCGCGCTGACGGTGGTCGGCGCCTCGGTGAACAAGGCCGTGGACGAGGCCACCGCGAGCGACTCCAAGGCGGACTACACCGTCGCCATGTCGAACTACTCGATGCTCTCCGCGGAGGTCGTCCCGCAGATCGCCAAGGCGCCCGGCGTGACCGCGATGAGCGCCGTGCGGACCGTCCCGGTGGAGACCGGCGAGGACGACGGCGAATGGCTGACGACGGTCGACGCGAACACGATCGACCAGCTGGTCACCGTCAAGGTCAAGGACGGCTCGGCGGACGCCCTCAAGCAGGGCAAGCTGCTGGTGAGTTCGGGCCGCTCGTCGACCGCCGGCTACAAGCTCGGCGACGTCCTGGACGTCACCTACCCGGACGGCGCCAAGGGTTCGCTGACCGTCGGCGGCATCCTGGAGTCCAACTCCGTGCTGGCCGGGGTCGTCGCCCCGGAGGCCGTCGTCACCCCGCACGCCCAGCTCGGCACCGGCCCGGACAAGGTCCTGGTCAAGGGCGCCAACGGCGCGGACGAGAAGCTGAAGCAGGCACTGCGCGACGCGACCGGCGGCAACCCGCTGATCGAGGTCAAGAGCCAGGCGGACGTCAAGAAGGAGAACCGTCGCATGATCACGGACCTCCTGAGCGTCCTCTACGGCCTGCTCGGCATGGCCGTCGTGATCGCGGTGCTCGGCGTGGTCAACACCATGGCGATGTCGGTCTTCGAGCGCCGGCGGGAGATCGGCATGCTGCGCGCGATCGGCCTGGACCGGCGCGGCGTCAGCCGGATGATCCGCCTGGAGTCGCTGCTGATCGCGCTGTTCGGCGGCGTGGTCGGCGTGGGCCTCGGGATCGTCGTCGCCTGGGCGGGACTCAAGACGCTCGGCGACGCGGCCAAGGACGTGTCCACCGTGGTGCCGCCGCTGCAGATCCTCGGGTTCCTGTTCGCGGCCGCCCTGATCGGCCTGCTGGCCGCCGTCTGGCCGGCCCGCCGCGCCGCCCGGACGGACATCCTGGACGCGATCAAG
>NZ_JBFBDY010000735.1:0-2803 GCF_040683475.1 Kitasatospora sp. NPDC093558
GTCCGTTGCCGACTTGACCTGTCCAGGGCGTGGCATCCAGGCACCTCCTGGACAGGTAGCCTACCAGCAGAGATCCTTAAGTCACTGGTATTGGGTCTAGCAGGGCTGCAGGGTCGTGTTCTGGGGTGTCGCTGTAGATGGTGCGGGCGAGTGCGACCATAAGTGGGGTCGACAGCACCGCAGCGAGGTTGCGTGAGGCCGGAATGCCGGGCTGGTCGCGCAGACAGGCCAGGAGGGCGTCCCACGCGGCGGCTGTATGCCCACTGTTGGCGGTCATCTTGCGGGTTGTGCGTGGCAGATAGTCGGTCAGGTCGGCCAGGGAGAGGTCGTCGAGTTCGATCCCCGCGGCGGCAGTGAGTACGTCGGTCGAAGCGACGGCCGCGGCATACTCGTCCGGGCGGCTGGTTACCACCAGTGGTGTAGTGATGGCATTGAGCGCTTCCAGCGCGGCGCGGCGCAGGCCAGCTGCAATTTCATCAAACCCGTCCAGGACTGGCAGGATCCTCCCGTCATCGACCAGGGCGCGGGCCAGACTTGCCCCGCTGTGATCAAGAGCGGCCAGACCGGGATAGTCGCGAACCATCTGGTCTGTGAGCCAGTCACGTAGTGAGGTGGTAGCGGGGTTCCATGACCCGAGGCTGAACATCACAGGGACCGACTCGGTGTCGGTCGTGCGGGTGTTGAGCAGTTCAAGGATGAACCGGATGGCCAGTGACGTGGTTGCGCACCGTTTGCCGAGCACGCCTTTGGTCGTCTTGCCCCTGATCCATACCGAGGTCCCCGCCTAGTGTCTGTTCGCGCGTCAACACCGTAGCGCCGACTACCTCGTTGGGCGTTGCCCAGGAGTGGAACGGCCCCTCACGGCCGACCTCGACGACCAGGCCCTGCTCGGCTACGGGCCGCCGGCCGGCGCGTCGGGGACGCGTGGTGGTCGCGGATGGTGCCGTCCTCGCCGCCCAAGCCATGGCCGGCTCCACGCGCGGGCCTTGATCACCGCTGGTCCACGGCCGGCGACAGGCCCGCGGTGCGCGCGGCGACGCCCGCCTGGACGGCGAAGAGGCGGTCCCGCGCGTCCTGGTCGACCGTGTGGAAGTGGCCGTGCACCTCGAGGGTGACGAAGCCGTGCACGGTGGCCCAGGCCAGCATCAGGGCTTCCGCCGCGTCCGGCACCAGCGGGCTGCCGAGCCGGCCGCGTTCGGCCGTGTCGGCGACGAGTTCGACCATGTGCTCCATCGCCCGCCGGCCGGCCACCACGGTCGGTCCGTCCGGTGGGGCCGCGTACCCGGGCACGGGGGAGCCGAAGATGAGGGCGAAGCGCTCCGGATTCCGCTGCGCCCAGGTGCGGTAGCCGGTGCAGGTGGCCAGGAAGCGTCCGTCCAGGTCGTCCGGCGGCACGGTCCCGCGGGTCGCCGTCAACGCGTCCGACAGGCTGTCATACGAGTCGGCGACCAGGGCGGTGAGCAGCTCGTCCCGGTCGGCGAAGTAGCGGTACAGCGCGGGCGGGGTCATCCCCATGCTGCGGGCGATGTCGGTGAAGCGGAGGTTCGCGGCGCCGCGCTCGACGATCAGGCCCAGGGCCGCGTGCTTGATCTCCTCCACGGTGCCGGCGCGCAGCCGCTCACGGCGGCTCCGCCCCCCGCTCTCATCGGTCGACCCACCCGTCATCGCATCTCCATCGGCTCGCTGCGCCAGTCACCGCGTTGACAATCCGTACCCGTCGGGGGAAACGTTACGCTTTATAAGACGCGTTATGAAGCGTAACGCTTTGCCGGGGGGACGGGGCCCCTGACGACGTACGGAGGACCACATGTCCCAGGGACCGCGCGAGGATCGGCGGACAGCCGCCGGGGGGAGCGGACCACACAGACCCGGCCCGCTCGGCCGAATAGCCGGTTGGAGCTTCCGGAACCGGGGCCGCGCGGTGCTGCTCTGGCTGCTCGCCGCCGGCGCGGCCTTCGGCCTCTCGGCCGGCCTCGGCGCCAAGTACAGCGCCGACTACACCGCGCCCGGCTCGGACTCCAAGCAGGCCCAACAGCTCCTGGCCCGGGACTTCCCCGGGCTGGGCGGTGAATCGATCAGCCTGGTGCTGACCTCCGACGGCAGCGTGACCGACGCCGCCACCCGCGACCGGGTCAAGGACCTGCTCGCCCGGATGGCCGAGGTGCCGCACGTCAGCGGCATCGACGACCCGTACGGCCCGCGCGGCAAGGTGTCGGCCGACGGCCGCACCGCCCTCGGGCAGATCCACCTGGACGTCGCCGTCGCCCCCGACATGCCGAAGGCGGACACCCAGCGGCTGCTCGACCTCGCCCGCCCCGTCGACGGCGGCGTGCGCGTCCACCTCGGCGGCATGACGGTCCAGCAGGCCGAGCAGGGCGCGATCGGCTCGGAGGGCATCGGCATCGCGGCCGCCGCCGTGATCCTGGTGATCACCTTCGGCTCGGTCGTGGCCGCCGGCCTGCCGATGCTCACCGCGCTCGGCGGGCTCGCGGTCAGCAGCGCCCTGCTGCCGGTCCTCGCCGCGATCATGCCGGTCCCGGACTGGTCGACCTCGCTCGCCGCGATGCTGGGCATCGGCGTCGGCATCGACTACGCGCTGCTGCTGGTCACCCGGTTCCGCGAGTGGCGCGCCGAGGGGCTCGAACCCGAGGCCGCCACGGTCGCCGCGCTGGACACCGCGGGCCGCGCGGTCGTGGTCGCCGGAATGACCGTGGTGGTCAGCATGCTCGGGCTGTTCGCGATGGGCCTGTCGTTCATGCGCGGCGCCGCGGTCGCGGGGGCGGGGATGCCGGGGGAGGGGGAG
>NZ_JBFBDY010000736.1:0-2796 GCF_040683475.1 Kitasatospora sp. NPDC093558
GGCAGGCCGTGCAGCCGGGCCCAGGCGGCGCCGAGCGAGCGGGGCGCGCCGAAGCGGCCCTCGTGGGCGAGCAGGAGGGCCTCGACGAGCCGCAGGTCGTGGCAGCGGCCGAGCCGGTCGGGCAGCCGGGGCAGCAGCGGGGCGTAGGCGCTGTCGGCGGCGGCCCAGACCCAGCGCGGCCCCGGCCGGCCGTCGCCTCCGGCGGCCTCCCGGGCGGCGACTGCGGCGGCGAGGTCGGGGACGGCCTCGGGCGGGCCGAGCGGGGTGCCGGCGTCGTCGAGGGGCTGGAGCCGGCCGCCGGGGCCGTGCGGGTCGGGGACCAGGGCGGTTCTGGGGGGCACGGGGGCTCCTCCTCTCGGCGCGCGGGGCGGTTCGCGGGTGTCGGTGTACTGGCGGCGGTGTGCTGGGGGCGGTGCTGGTGTGGTGTGCTGGGGGGCGGTGCTGGTGTGCGGGTCCGGGTACGCGTGTGCGGACCTGCGGGGGTCCGGGGTCGACCGTAGCGGGTGGGTACGACAACGCGGGAAGGGACGCGTAGGCAGCGCGGGGGACACCGCGTATGGTCCGTGAAATGACCGATAACCCGTTCTTCAAGAGCAGCACCCTCGACTTTGAGCTGCCGCCCTTCGCCGAGATCCGGGAGGAGCACTACCTGCCCGCCTACGAGCGCGGGATGGCCGAGCAGCTGGCCGAGATCGCCGCGATCACGGCCGGTCCGCAGCCGCCGACCTTCGCCGACACGCTGGTGGCCCTGGAGCGTTCCGGCGAGCTGCTGCGCCGGGTGGACGCGGTCTTCCGCAACCAGGTGTCCTCCGACACCAATGACCTCGTCGACGAGGTGGACGCCAAGGTGAGCCCGCTGCTGGCCGCGCACCACGACGCGATCCACCTGGACCGCGCCCTGTTCGCCCGCGTCGAGGACCTGTACGGGCGCCGCGCCGAGCTGGCCCTGGACCCGGAGTCGCTGCGGCTGCTGGAGCGCCGGCACACCGCGTTCGTCCGCTCCGGCGCCCGGCTGGGCGCGGCCGAGCAGGACCGGCTGCGCGAGCTGAACGCCGAACTCGCCGCCCTCGCCACGACGTTCCAGCAGAACGTGAACGCCGCCACCAAGGCCGCCGCGCTGGTCCTGGACTCCGCCGAGGAGCTCGACGGCCTGTCCGCCGACGCGATCGCCGCGGCCGCCGAGAACGCCCGGGTGCTGGGCCACGACGGCAAGTACGTGCTGAGCCTGCGCAACACCTCCGGCCAGCCCGAACTGGCGCTGCTGACCGACCGGTCGGTGCGCGAGCGCCTGCTCGCCGCCTCGCTCGGCCGGGCCGCGGACGTCAACGGCCCGATCGCGATCCGGATGGCCGGGCTGCGCGCCGAGCGGGCCGGGCTGCTGGGCCACCCGACCCACGCCGCGTACGTGGTGGCCGACGAGACCGCGGGTTCGGTCGGGGCGGTGGACGGCCTGCTGGCCCGCCTGGTGGAGCCGGCGGTGGCGATCGCCCGCCGGGAGGCCGCCGAGCTGGCGCAGGCGGCCGCGGCGGACGGGATCGGGGAGATCGCCGCGCACGACTGGGCGTACTACTCGGAGAAGGTCCGGCAGGCGTCCTACGACGTCGACGCCGCCGCGCTGCGCCCGTACTTCGAGCTGGAGCGGGTGCTGCACGACGGGGTGTTCTTCGCCGCCGGGCTGGCGTACGGGCTGAGCTTCACCGAGCGGCCGGACCTGACGGCCCACCACCCGGACGCCCGGGTCTTCGAGGTGGCCGAGGAGGACGGCACCCGGCTGGGCCTGTTCGTCGGGGACTTCCACGCGCGCGCGTCCAAGCGCGGCGGCGGGTGGATGGACGAGATGGTGTCGCAGTCCGCACTGACCGGCCGGCGCGCGGTCGTGGTCAACAACCTCAACATCCCCAAGCCGGCGCCGGGCGAGCCGGTACTGCTGACCTGGGACGAGGTGCGCGTCCTCTTCCACGAGTTCGGGCACGCGCTGCACGGGCTGTTCTCGGACGTGCGCTACCCGCTGTTCGCGGGCACGGCCGTGCCCCGGGACTTCGTCGAGTTCCCGTCCCAGGTCAACGAGATGTGGATGGTCCGGCCCGAGGTGCTGGCCAACTACGCCCGCCACCACGTGACCGGCGAGCCGCTGCCGGCCGCGCTGGTCGAGCGGATGGCCGCGGCCGAGGGCTTCGGCCAGGGCTTCCGGACGGTGGAGTACCTGGCGGCGACGCTGCTGGACTGGGCCTGGCACACCGTGCCGCAGGGCCGGGAGATCGCCGACGCCGAGGAGTTCGAGGCGCGGGCGCTGGAGGCGGCCGGGATCGCGGTGCCGGCGATCCCGCCGCGCTACCGGTCGGCCTACTTCCAGCACGTCTTCTCGAGCGGCTACAGCGCCGGGTACTACGCGTACATCTGGTCGGAGGTGCTGGACGCCGACACCGTGCGGTGGTTCGCGGAGAACGGCCGCACGGTGCGGGAGAGCGGCGAGACGTTCCGCCGGGAGCTGCTGTCGCGCGGGTTCAGCCGCGACCCGCTGGACTCGTTCCGCGCGGTGGTCGGCCGCGCGCCGGAGACCGGGCCGCTGCTGGCGCGCCGGGGGCTGGCCTGATCACCTCGGCGTGAGCGTGACGGTCACCGGGGTGCCCGGGCGGGCGTGCGGGAACCGGATCCGGACGGTGCCCGCGCGCCCGTCGGCGGGCTGCTCGACCTCGACCCGGGCACCGGCGGGGGAGACGGAGACCTCGGCGCCGCGCGGGAACGCGGCGGGCGGCAGGACGAGTTCGGTGCTGCGCCGGGTGCCGTCGGCGCTCC
>NZ_JBFBDY010000737.1:0-2795 GCF_040683475.1 Kitasatospora sp. NPDC093558
CCGTCACGATCGTCGCGTGGTGGGTCGCGGCGCCGTACAGGAGGCCGCCGCCGGCCGCGAGCAGGACGGCGCCGGACGCGGTGCGGCGGGCGAGGCGCGGGGCGGGCGGGGTCGCGGCCTCGCGCAGCGCGGCCATCGGGGAGGTCCCGGCGGCCCGGCGGGCGGGCAGGTAGGCGGCGACCAGCGTGACGAGGACGCCGACCGCGTACGCCGCGACCGGCGTGAGCGGGCCGATGACCAGCGCGGTGCCGGAGAGGTCGACGCCGAAGCCGGAGATCAGCGACTTCAGGCCGGCGGCCAGGCCGATGCCCGCGCCGAGGCCCAGCGTCGAGCCGGTGACGCCGAGCAGCAGCGCCTCGGTGAGCACCGAGCGCAGCACCTGGCCGCGGCCGGCGCCCAGGGCGCGCAGCAGGCCGAGTTCGCGGGTGCGCTGGGCGACGAGCATGGAGAAGGTGTTGAGGATCAGGAAGACGCCGACCAGCACCGCCAGTGCGGCGAAGCCGAGCAGGGCGATGGTCACGACGCCGAGGAAGGAGCTGATCTGCTGGGCGGCGGTGGCGGCCTGCTGTTCCTTGGTGGCCACCGAGTAGCCGTCGCCGAGCGCGGCCTTGATCGCCGCCTGGGCGGCGGTGTGGCTGGTGCCGGGGGCGGTGTCGACCGTGATTCCGGTGAACCGGCCGGGCTTGCCCAGGAGTTGGGCCTGCGCGGTGGCGGTGTCGAGGTAGGCCATGGTCACGCCCGGGTTGCCATTGGCGTAGGTGACGATGCCGACCAGCGTGCCCGGGGTGGAGCCGGCGGGCGTGAGGACGTGCAGCGGGTCGCCGAGGCGCAGGCCCTTGTGCCGGGCGCTGGCCTGGTCGACGACGATCTCGCCGGCCTTCGTGGGCGCGTGGCCCTGGGCGAGGTGCACCTGCGGGTCGTCGTACCAGTTCTGGCCGAGCGTGGGCGCGCCCGTGGTGGGGCCGACGGGCTTGTTGTCCTTGTCGACGACGGTCAGGCTCTGCAGGCTCACCTGGCCGTGCGCGGCCCTGACCCCGGGGACGGCGGCGACCTCGGCCACGGCGCTCGCGGGCAGCGTCGGGGTCTCGCCGGACAGGCCGCGGTCCTCGACCTCGGGGGTGAAGGCCTGCTTGGGCTTGACCGTGACGTCGGCGGCGGTCGAGCCGGCGATGCCCGTGAACGCGACGTCGATGGTGTCGGAGAACACCAGGGTGCCCGAGACGAAGGCCACGCCGAGCAGGACGGCCAGGGTGGACAGCGCCATCCGGCCCTTGTGGGCGAGGAAGCCGCGGATGCTTGCCTTGATCATCGTCAGCTGGTCCGTCCGGCGCCGTCGAAGCCGCGCATCCGGTCGAGCACCGAGTCGGCGGTGGGGCCGGTCAGCTCGTCCACGATCCGGCCGTCCGCGAGGAAGAGCACGCGGTCGGCGAAGGAGGCGGCGACCGGGTCGTGGGTGACCATGACGATCGTCTGGCCGAGGTCGTCCACGGAGGAGCGGAGGAAGCCGAGCACCTCGGCGCCGGCCCGGGAGTCGAGGTTGCCGGTGGGCTCGTCGGCGAAGACGATCTCCGGGCGGCCGGCCAGCGCGCGGGCGCAGGCGACGCGCTGCTGCTGGCCGCCGGACAGCTCGGACGGCCGGTGCCGGAGGCGCCCGGCCAGGCCGACGGTGTCGATGACCCGGTCCAGCCACGCCTGGTCGGGCTTGCGGCCGGCGATGTCCATGGGGAGGGTGATGTTCTCCAGGGCCGTCAGCGTCGGGAGCAGGTTGAAGGCCTGGAAGACGAACCCGATCCGGTCACGCCGGATCCGGGTGAGCTTGCGGTCCTTGAGCCGGGTGATCTCGTCCTCGCCGATCCAGATCTGCCCGCCGCTCGCCGTGTCGAGCCCGGCCAGGCAGTGCATCAGGGTCGACTTGCCGGAGCCGGACGGGCCCATGATCGCCACGAACTCGCCGCGCCGGACGGACACGTCGACCGCGTCCAGCGCGACGACGCGGGTCTCGCCGGAGCCGTACGCCTTGGTCAGTCCCTCGGCGCGGGCCGCGGTGGTGCGGGGTGGGGCGTCGGTCGCCGTTTCGGTCGTCACGACTCGTCTCCTGGGTACGCCGGCCGCCGCTCGCGGGTCGCGGCGGGCATGGCAGACTCTGGGCAGGGCAGGATCTTCTACGAAGACGTAGAAGTTCTACGTGGAATGTAGAAGATGATGCGGGAGGTGACCAAGTCCGTGGGCGTGCACGAACCCACCCCGGCCACCGGACGGGGCAAGGGCGAGCTGGAGGCCGAGGTCCTCGCGGCCCTGCGCACGGCCGCACCCGCGGCGCTGACCCCGGGCGAGGTGCTCGAACGGGTCGACGACCGGCTCGCGTACACGACCGTCGTCACCGCCCTCAGCCGCCTGCACGCCAAGGGCCTGCTGACCCGCGAGAAGCGCGGCCGGGCCTTCGCCTACACCGCCGGCGCCGACGAGTCCGAACTCGCCGCCCGCACGATGCGCCGCGTCCTGGACGGGCGCAGCGACCGCGAGGCCGTCCTGACCCACTTCGTCGACGAACTCTCCGACGACGACGAGGACTTCCTGCGCCGACTGCTGGACTCCGGCTCGTAGGCGCCGCCGGATGCGCATCGCCGTCTACCTCCCGCTGCTCTTCCCCCTCCTGGCCGCGCTGATCGCCCGGCCGGTCGGCGAACGGCTGCCGCCCCGCCTGGCCACGTGGCTGCTGACGGTCGGTTCGCTGGTGCCGGCCGAACTTCGCGCCGACCAGCAGGGTCAGACCCACCACCAGCAGGGCGGTGGCC
>NZ_JBFBDY010000738.1:0-2792 GCF_040683475.1 Kitasatospora sp. NPDC093558
GGCCGGAGGCCGCCGACGGCGCCGGGCGGCTGCGGCGGATGTGGCACATCACGCTGCCGGGCCTGCGCGGGGTGATCGTGCTGATGCTCGTCCTGCGGCTCGGCAACGCCCTGTCCGTCGGCTTCGAGCAGTTCCTGGTCCAGCGCGACGCCGTCGGCCACGACGCCGCGGACGTCCTGGACACCTTCTCCTTCTACTACGGCATCGCCACCGGCGGCTACAGCTACGGCGCGGCGGCCGGGCTCTTCAAGAGCGTGGTCTCGCTGCTGCTCATCTGGGGTGCCAACAAGCTGGCGCACGCCTTCGGCGAGGACGGGCTGTACCGCAAATGACGAACGCACTCACCATGGGTTCGCGGGGCGAGAAGCGCCGCACCACGACAGCAGCCGCCCGCCGCCGGGCCCACTCCGCCCGCCCGCCCTGGGACGATCCGCCCACCGCCGTCGGCCAGGCCGCCAAGGGCCTCACGCTCGGCGGGACGCTCGCCGTCATCCTGGTCCCGCTCTGGATCATCGTCCTGACCAGCTTCTCCACCCCCGGCGCCATCAACCGGGCCGGCGGCCTGGTGATCTGGCCGGACGGCCTGACCACCGAGACGTACCGCCAGATGCTCGGCGACCCGACGATCATCACCGCGCTGGGGGTGAGCCTGGGCATCACCGTGGTCGGCACCGCGCTGTCCATGGCCGTCTCCATCCTGTGCGCCTACGGCCTCTCCCGGCCACGCTCCCTCGGGCACCGCTTCGTCCTGCTGCTGCTGATCACCACGATGTTCATCAGCGGCGGCCTGATCCCGAGCTTCCTGGTCGTCACCGGCCTCGGCGGCTACGGCCAGTGGTGGGCGCTGATCCTGCCGAGCGCGGTCTCCGTCTTCAACATCCTGGTGCTGCGCGCCTTCTACCAGGAGACCTCCTCCGAACTGATCGATGCGGCCCGGATGGACGGCGCCGGCGACTGGCGCATCCTGTGGTCGGTCGTCCTGCCCACCTCGCGCGCCGTCACCGCCGTCACCGCGCTGTTCTACGCCGTCGGGTACTGGAACTCCTTCTTCAACGTCATGCTCTACATGCCGACGGACAGTCAGAAATGGCCGCTGCAGTACGTGTTGCTCACCTACGTCAACCGGGCGAACGGCCTGCCCGGTTCGGTCAACTCGGGCTTCGGGAACACCAGCGTGCAGACCGCCCCGCTGTCGCTGCAGATGGCGGTCGTGGTCCTCACCCTGGTACCACTGGTGATCGTGTACCCGTTCGTGCAGAAGCACCTTCGTACCGGTGTCCTCACCGGAGCGATCAAGGGCTGAGCCGTCCGCTCCGGTCCGGCGCGCCCCGCCGGACCGGGACCGGGCCGGGAACACGCCCTCAACGGAACCGAAACGAAGGAAACAGAGCGATGGTGAAACTCGCCGATGTGGCCAGGCACGCCGGCGTCTCGTCCAGCACGGTCAGCTACGCCCTCAGCGGCAAGCGCCCGATCTCCCACGAGACCAGGACCCGCATCGAACGAGCCATCACGGAGCTCGGCTACCACCCCAACGCGGGTGCCCGGGCCCTGGCCGGCAAGCGTTCGCACATCATCGCCCTGGTCGTGCCACTCAACCCCGAGGTACACGTGCCCACCATGACGGAGATCGCCATCGCCGTCACCGTCGCGGCCCGCGAACACGGCTACGACGTCCTGCTGCTCACCAACGACGAAGGCCCCGAAGGCGTCCGCCGGGTCGCCGCCACCGGACTCGCCGACGGCGTCATCCTCATGGACGTACGGCTCGACGACGACCGCATCCCGGTCCTGCGCGCCGAGGACATCCCCGCCGCACTCATCGGCCTGCCCGACGACCCCACCGGACTCTCCTGCGTCGACCACGACTTCGCCACCGCCGGCGCCCTGTGCGCCGACCACCTCGCCGACCTCGGCCACCGCGACGTCGCCTTCATCGGCTACAGCAGCGGCGTCTACCGGCGCCACTCCGGCTACGCCGAGCGCACCCTGAACGGCTTCCGCTCCCGCGCCGAACGGCGCGGCCTGCGCTTCCTTCACCGGCCCTGCGAGGGCACCTACGAGAGCACCGCCGGCACCCTGGCCCGCATCCTCGCGGACCGCCCGGACACCACCGGCTTCGTCGTCCAGAACGAGACCGCGATCGGCCCGCTGCTCAGCCTGCTGCGCGCCAGCGGGCGCACCGTGCCGGAGGACGCCTCCGTCATCGCCATCTGCCCCGACCCGCTGGCCGAGCAGCACGCCCCCCGCCTCACCTCCGTGACCAGCCCCAAGAAGGACCTCGGGCAGGTCGCCGTCGACCAGGTCATGGCGCGGATCACGGCGATGACCACGGGCGAGGAGGTGGCGGACCAACTCCTCCTGATGCCGCCGGAGCTGGTGGTCCGCGAGAGCACCGCACCGGCCCCGCACCACAGTTGACTCCTCAGCAAAGGACCTGTCGCCCATGGACATCCGCCGGCTCACCGACCGCCTCGGCGGCCTCGCCTTCGGCGGGGACTACAACCCCGAACAGTGGGACGCCGAGGTGTGGAAGCAGGACGACGAGCTGATGCGCCACGCGCGCGTCAACCTCGCCACCGTCGGCGTCTTCTCCTGGGCCCTGATGGAACCCGAAGAAGGCCGCTACGACTTCGACTGGCTCGACGCCCACCTCGACCGCCTCCACGCGGCCGGGGTCGCCGTCGACCTCGCCACCCCCACCGCCTCTCCGCCGCCGTGGTTCACCCTGGCCCACCCGGACTCCCTGCCCGTCGGCCCCGACGGCACCCGGCTGACCCACGGCAGCCGGG
>NZ_JBFBDY010000739.1:0-2789 GCF_040683475.1 Kitasatospora sp. NPDC093558
CCCGGCAGGCCGTACGAACGGCTGCGGAGCACCTCCCGGGTCTGCACCGGCAGGCCGCCGAAGAGGGCCGAGCGGTAGTCGGCGAGCGCGGGGTCGTCCTTCGCCTGCCGGTCGAGGCCGTGCTCGACGGTCACCAGGACGGTCGTCCGGGCGTGCCCGGAGCCCTGGAGCGCCTGCCGCAGACCGGCCTCGCCGACGCCGCGGTTGAACGCGACCAGCGCCGTCAGCACGGCCGTCGTGATCAGCACGGTGAGCAGGACGGCGGCGGCCAGCGGCAGCCGTCCGCGCAGCCGGCGCACGACGAAGCCGAGCATCGAGTTCCTCCCCCGGTACGACCACGGCGCATGATCGCCGGATAGCGGACGATGCTGTCAGATTCGTTCAACGAACGGAAGGGACTTGCGCGAATCAGGTAAGTAGTGAGCAAATTCCTTGCACCGTGACGCCACACATCGTCAGCACGCCATGCACAGTTCAGGAATTCGGACCTGCTGGACGTCTGCGGACGAACCGTGAGCGCAGGTTCGACAATCGGATGACAAACGGATACGCAGGGATAGGGAGACGTCACATGACGCGGCAACCGGACGTCACCGACGCACCGATGGTGGCCGTGAGCGGCCTCCAGCGGAGCTTCGGCACCGGCGAACGAACCGTCCACGCGCTGCGCGGCGTCTCGTTCGAGATCCGCCGGGGCGAACTCACCGCCCTCAAGGGCCGGTCGGGCTCGGGCAAGACCACCCTGCTCAACCTCGTCGGTGGCCTGGACGCGCCGACCGGCGGCACCATCGCGCTCGACGGCACCGACCTCGGCGGCCTCGACGAGGACGGCCGGCTCGCGCTGCGCCGGGAGCGGATCGGCTTCGTCTTCCAGTCCTTCGGCCTGATCCCCATGCTCACCGCCGCCGAGAACGTCGGCGTGCCGATGCGGCTGCGCAAGGTGGCCCCCGCCGAGCGCGAGGAGCGCGCCCGCGCCCTGCTTGCCCTCGTCGGCCTGGCCGAGCACGCCAACCAGCGGCCCGGCGAGCTCTCCGGCGGGCAGCAGCAGCGCGTCGCGATCGCCCGCGCCCTCGCCAACGATCCCGGCCTGATCATCGCCGACGAGCCCACCGGCCAGCTCGACTCGGAGACCGGCCGCGCGATCATGCAGCTGCTGCGCGCGGTCGTCCACAGCGAGGGCGTCACCGTCCTGGTCGCCACCCACGACCCGACGCTGATGGAGCTCGCCGACCGGGTGATCGAGCTGCGCGACGGCCGGATCGTCGATCCCTCCTAACCCGTCACAGCGCCTGGAGCGCCGCCTCGCACTCACGGCACCGCCGGGTCCGCTGGGACGGCGGGTACCAGGGCTCACCGGGCCCGGACGGCCGGTAGGGCTCGCGCTCCAGGCCGGCCGTGTCGAGCCCGCAGAAGGTGACCGGACCCGGGTCCTCCGGCACGTCCGGGTCCGCCGCCGCCGCGTGCACGAACCGCACGCGCGCGCTCAGGTCGACCTCGCCGGCGTCCAGCACCTCCGTGGACGGCTCCAGCTCCAGCATCACCACAACACCAGTCATACGTCGACCCTGCGCCAGACCCCCGCCTCCCGCACTCCCAGCGGCCCGCCGATCACCCCCCGGGCGCGACGACCGACTGCGCGTGGCGGAACACCCCCTTCCCGTCCCAGTACTCCTTCGCCCGCTGCAGCCGCTCGTAGCCGCCCTTGTAGTACAGCCGCGGGTACGCCGCGTCCGCCTGGCCGGCCGTGCCCAGATCGACGTCCGGGTAGTTGACGTAGGCGCCGTCGGTGTCGGTGTCGATCTCGGGGACGCCCCCGGTCCGCCGGTAGACGGCCCGGTAGAGCCCGGCGAGGTACTCCAGGTGGTCGGCGTCCTTCCGCTCGTCCGTCCAGTACGTCTGGTACTGGAGCTTCATGATCGAGTCGCGCTGCGGAACGGCGGTGTCCCCGGGCCGGCGGGCGTTGATCCGGCAGCCGTAGGAGTCGATCTGGACGAGGGTCTGCTTCAGGTCGAGGCCCTCGACGTCCCGCCGCAGCCACTCCCACAGCGCGTCGATGTGGCCCTGGTCGAACGGCACCCGGTGGTAGGCCGACTTGTACTTGCCGCGCTGGTTGTCGCCCGAGCCGTTGAGCGTCATCGTGGCCTGGAACCAGGGCATTTGACGGTGCTTCTCCGGGTACGGCAGCAGCAGCCCGGCGACGCTCTGCGTCTGGACCGTCGCCCGGGTCTCCATGCCGGACTCGACCGCTGCGACGAAGTCCTCCAGCGGCCCCGGATCCTCGCCGTCCCACTGGCTGAGCAGCACGACGTTCCCGTTGGAGTGATGGGTGAGCTTCAGGAGCGTGAACAGGCCCTGGTAGACCGGCTCGTCCGCGCCGCTGTGCGCGGCCAGGAACTCCCCGTAGTTCCTCAGCAGCTTCTCGAAGTCCCCCGGCCTCTCCACCAGTTCGCCCCAGGGCCAGGCCACGCTGCTCAGCCAGACCCGGGGCGGCGGCGCCGGGATGCCGGCGGCGAAGTGGTAGCGCAGGACGACCCCGAAGTTCCCGCCGCCGCCCCCGGTGTGGGCCCAGAAGAGGTCCTGCTCGGGCGAGCCCGCCGGATCGTCCCGGTGCGCCTGCGTCACCGCGGCGGTGCCGCCGCGCACGGTGGCGACGTCGACCTGGACGAGGTGGTCGACCGTCAGCCCGTCGCGCCGGGAGAGCAGCCCGTACCCGCCGCCGCAGATGTGCCCGCCCGCGCCGACCGAGTGGCACGAGACGCGGGGGACCATGCCCACCTACACGCGGACCA
>NZ_JBFBDY010000740.1:0-2786 GCF_040683475.1 Kitasatospora sp. NPDC093558
GCCGGGGCGCCCGCCGCCGAGGCCCCCGGCGAGGTGGAGGCCAGGGTGGCCGCCGAGCCGGCCGAGCGGCCCGCCGCCGTTGAGGCGCCCGCCGCGCCGGCCCGCCGTGCCCGCCGCCGTCGCGTGGCCGAGGCCGCGCCGGTCGTCGAGGCCCCGGTCGAGGAGCCGGTGGCCGAGGAGGAGCCCGTCGAGGAGGAGGCCGAGGCCGTCGCGCCCGCGCCGGTCGCCGAGCCCGCCCCGGCCGTCGAGGCCGAGCCCCCGCACCGGGTGCGCCGCCGCGCCGTGCGCCCGTCCACCGCGATCTTCCAGGCCCCGGTGTTCCAGGAGCCCGCGCCGTACGTCGCCCCGGCCGCGCAGCAGCAGCCCGCCGCCGAGACCCCGGCCGCCGTCGTGGAGGCCCCGGTGGCCGCCGAGCCCCAGGACGAGGACGAGTACGAGTACAGCGGCGTCGGCCGCCGTCGCCGGGTGCGCGCCCGGGTCGAGCCGGGCCGCTCGAAGGGCGCCGCCAGGGCCGCTCAGAAGGCTGCCCCGAAGGCCGCTCCGAAGGTCGCTCCGGTGGTCGTCGAGGCGCCCGCCGAGGCGCCCGCCGCCGTGGTCGAGGCCCCCGCCGCCGGTCCGGAGACCGAGGGCGAGTGGGAGGACGACGGCCGTCCGTCGCGCCGTCGCCGCCGGGGTGGCCGCCGCCGCCGTCGTGGCGAGGCCGAGGAGTTCGAGGCCGAGACCCACGAGGTCGAGCAGCCCGCGGAGGAGCCGGCCGCCGTCGCCGACGAGGAGGACGAGGAGGACGACGACCTGGCCGCCGGCCTGTCCTCGTCGCGCCGTCGCCGCCGCCGTCGCCGCCGCAGCGGTGAGGCCGGTGCGGTCGAGGCCGCCGAGACCACCGAGGACGGCGTCCGCACGGTCGTGAAGGTGCGCGAGCCGCGCCGCCGCTCCACCGAGCCGTCGTTCGACCCCGACGAGGTCCAGTCCATCAAGGGCTCGACCCGCCTGGAGGCCAAGAAGCAGCGCCGCCGCGAGGGCCGCGAGCTGGGCCGGCGCCGGGTGCCGATCATCACCGAGGCCGAGTTCCTGGCCCGCCGCGAGTCGGTCGAGCGCGTCATGGTGGTGCGCCAGAACGGCCAGCGCACCCAGATCGGCGTCCTCGAGGACGGCGTGCTCGTCGAGCACTACGTCAACAAGGAGCAGGCCACCTCGTACGTCGGCAACGTCTACCTGGGCAAGGTCCAGAACGTGCTGCCGTCGATGGAGGCCGCCTTCGTCGACATCGGCAAGGGCCGCAACGCCGTGCTGTACGCCGGCGAGGTCAACTTCGGCGCGCTCGGCGGCCACGGCGGCCCGCGCCGGATCGAGTCGGTGCTCAAGTCCGGCCAGTCCGTGCTCGTGCAGGTCTCCAAGGACCCGATCGGCCACAAGGGCGCCCGCCTGACCAGCCAGATCTCGCTGCCCGGCCGCTACCTGGTCTACGTGCCCGAGGGCTCGATGACCGGCATCTCGCGCAAGCTGCCCGAGAACGAGCGCGCCCGCCTGAAGCAGATCCTCAAGAAGATCGTCCCGGACGACGCGGGCGTCATCGTCCGCACCGCCGCCGAGGGCGCCTCCGAGGAGGAGCTGACCCGCGACGTCCAGCGCCTCCAGCAGCAGTGGGAGGACATCCAGAAGAAGGCCGCGACCGGCAACGCCCCCGCGCTGCTGTACGGCGAGCCGGACATGACCGTCCGGGTCGTGCGCGACATCTTCAACGAGGACTTCACCAAGGTCATCGTCTCCGGCGACGAGGCGTGGCAGACCATCCACGAGTACGTCTCCAACGTGGCCCCGGACCTCGCCGAGCGGCTCCAGCGCTGGACCTCCGAGGTGGACGTGTTCGCCACCTACCGGATCGACGAGCAGCTGATGAAGGCGCTGGACCGCAAGGTCTGGCTGCCCAGCGGCGGTTCGCTGGTGATCGACCGCACCGAGGCGATGGTCGTCATCGACGTCAACACCGGGAAGTTCGTCGGCCAGGGCGGCAACCTGGAGGAGACGGTCACCCGGAACAACATCGAGGCGGCCGAGGAGATCGTGCGCCAGCTGCGGCTGCGCGACCTCGGCGGCATCATCGTGATCGACTTCATCGACATGGTGCTGGAGTCCAACCGGGACCTGGTGCTGCGCCGCCTGCTGGAGTGCCTGGGCCGGGACCGGACCAAGCACCAGGTGGCCGAGGTCACCTCGCTGGGCCTGGTCCAGATGACCCGCAAGCGGGTCGGCCAGGGCCTGCTGGAGTCCTTCTCCGAGGCCTGCGTGCACTGCAACGGGCGCGGCGTGATCGTGCACATGGAGCAGCCGAGCGCCCACGTCCACGCCCCGTCGGCCGCGGCCGTTGAGGCGGGTCAGGGCGGCGGCAAGCGCCGTCGCCGGGGCAAGGGCGGGGCGGGCCACGAGGAGCCGCAGGCCGTCGAGGCCGTGCCGGTGACGGAGGAGACGCTCGTCGAGCTCGTCGAGGCCCCGGCCGAGCCGGTGCGCGAGGAGATCGAGGGCCAGCTGGCCCTGGAGGTCCCGGGCGTCGAGGCGCCGCAGGCCGAGGCCGCCGTCGAGGTCGTCGAGGTCGTCGAGGCTCCCGTCGCCGAGCCGGCCCCGGTGGCCGCTCCGGCGGGCCGCACCCGCCGCCGCGCGGTGCGCAAGGCGACGGCCCCGGCCGGTTCGCCGCAGGGCGCCGAGATCGTGGTGCTGCAGGCCAAGGCCGTCGCGGCGCTGGAGGCGGCCCTGGAGGCCGCCGCCGTGGCCGCCGCGGCTCCGGCCGAGCC
>NZ_JBFBDY010000741.1:0-2783 GCF_040683475.1 Kitasatospora sp. NPDC093558
CGAGGGCTCGACCGTCATCGTCGGCCTCAACGGGCTGCGGCTGCTGCGCGAGGCCGCCTGGACGCGCGCCCGGGCCGGCCGGTGAGCCGCCGGGCGCCGCGGAAGGCCGAGAGCGGGGCGGCCCGCTGCACGGTGACGGTCTGCCGCGGCTGCTGCTGCGGCACGCCGAAGGTCCCCGGCGTGGACCACGCCGCCCAACTCGCCCAGCTGCGGGCCGCGTTGGACGGCGTGGCGACCGTCCGGCCGACCACCTGCCTCGACGCGTGCGAGCAGGCCAACGTGATGGTCGTCCAGCCGTCCGCCGAGGGCCGCCGCGCGGGCGGCCGCCCGGTCTGGCTCGCCCTCGTCAACGACGCGGACGCCGCCGCCGACATCGCCACCTGGGTGTCGGCGGGCGGCCCGGGTCTGGCGGACCCGCCGGGCGTCCTCGATCTCTACGAGTTCCAGCCGTCCCGGCGGATCCGGGAGGCGCTCGACCGAGGCGGCCCCGCGCGGAATTGACGGCGCCCGCGCACCCGGAACCCGCTACCATCGGCGGGCCTGATGTCGGCTGGAACGTACGGGGGACGGGAACCGATGGCCGGAACGATCACCTTATGGGTCTTCGGACTGCTCTGCTTCGTCGTGGCCTTCGCGAAGGAGGCCGCGAGCGGCGCGGGGATCAGCCTGCCGGGGCCGAAGTCGAACGCGGCCCGGTTCGGCGTGGTCGCGGTCGGGGTGCTGGCGCTGATCCTGGGGGCGGCCGTGCGGCCCAAGAGCGACGACGCGAAACTCCTGCCGCCGCCGAGCTCTGCCGCGGTGCCGCCCGCGTCCTCGCCCGTGTCCTCGCCTTCGGAAGCGCCCGCGCCCGCCACCGCGCCGAAGCCGTCCCCGTCGGCCACCGGACCCGTGCAGGTCTGGAGCGGCCAGGTCGCCGTCCCCATGGAGGGCGGCATCGACTTCGACCTGACCCCGCCGTCCCGCGCCGCCGGCTTCGCGCACGGCATCTACGCCGGCGGCTTCACGTCGACGACCGCCAACCTGCACGACGAGATCCAGATGGACCACGACCAGTTCGGCATCTGGGCCGGCCAGTCGGCCCCGACCGGCGCCCAGTGCCGCGACTGGGCGATGACGCACCCCGGCCAGACCGCCCACGTGAGCATCGGCTCGCTCGTCTGCCTCCGGACCCCCGGCGGGCGCACGGCCCTCATCAAGATCGACTCGATCGCCCCGGCCGACTACCTGCTGAACGCCACGGTCACCCTCTGGACGGACTGATCCGGGAACCACGGACCACCACCCGGGCGTCGGTTCAATCCATGATCGGACGGAAGCCACGCGGACGGCACGCATCCCCGGAGCGGACGGGCGGATTACTCCGCTCCTCCGCACTCATGGCCGCCGGGACGGCGGTATCGAGGGCCACCGGCCTGATCCGCCAAGTGCTCCAGGGCGCCGCGCTGGGCACGGGCCTGCTCGCCACGACGTACAACCAGGCCAACACCGTGCCCACCAGCCTGTACTTCCTGCTGATCGGCGGCGCGCTCAACTCCGTGCTCGTCCCGCAGCTCGTCCGGGCGCGCGCCGAACACCCCGACGGCGGCGCCGCGTTCGAGCAGCGCCTCGTCACGCTCGTCCTGTGCGTCCTCGCCGCCGGCACGGCCCTCGCGGTGTGGGCCGCCCCCGACGTGATCGCCCTCTACCAGAGCGACACCCCCGACACGCACGCCGCGTTCGAACTCACGGTGGTCTTCGCCCGCTACCTGCTGCCGCAGATCTTCCTCTACGGCGTGTTCGGCATCTTCGGACAGGTCCTCAACGCCCGGAACCGCTTCGGCGCCATGATGTGGACACCGGTCCTCAACAACGTCGTCCTCATCGCCGTGTTCGGCCTCTACCTCGGCCTCCTGAACGTCCCCGACCAGATCTCCGGCATCACCCCCGAACAGGTCACCCTGCTCGGCGCCGGCACCACCATCGCCCTCGCCGTCCAGGCGCTCTCCCTCGTCCCGTACGCCCGCGCCGCCGGCTTCCGGCTGCGGCCCCGCTTCGACTGGCGCGGCACCGGCCTGCGCAAGAGCGTGAGCACCGCCCGCTGGACGCTCCTGTTCGTCCTCACCAACCTCGTCGCGAGCACACTCGTCACCCGCTTCGCGTCCGCCGCCGACACCGCCCTGCCGCGCGACGGCGTCGGCTACACCGCCTACAACTACGCGCAGCAGATCTGGACGATGCCGCAGTCGATCGTCACGGTCACGCTCGTCACCGCCCTGCTGCCACGCATGAGCCGCGCGGTCGTCGAACACCGCATCGGGGACCTCCGCGCCGACCTCTCGCGCTCGCTGCGCATCAGCGGCGTCGTCATCGTCCCGGCCGCGTTCGCCTTCCTCGCGTTCGGCCCGCAGATCGCCGAACTCCTCTTCGCCCACGGCGCCACCGCCACCGCCGTGCCGATCGGCCACATGCTGCAGGCGTTCGGGCTCGGCCTCATCCCGTTCTCGGCCCAGTACCTCCTCCTGCGCGGCTTCTACGCGTTCGACGACACCCGCACCCCGTTCCGCCTCGCCCTGGGGATCGGCGCCACCAACATCGCCCTCGCCACCGCCTGCCACCTGCTCCTGCCGCCCCGCTGGGCCGTCACCGGCATGGCCGGCGCGTACGCGCTCTCGTACGGCGTCGGCCTGCTCCTCACCGCGCTCCGGCTGCGCCGCCGCACCGGAGGCCTGCTGGACGGCCGCCGGATCTGCCGCACCTACGGCAAGCTGACCGCGGCCGCCGCCCTCGCCGGCGCGGCCGGCTGG
>NZ_JBFBDY010000742.1:0-2776 GCF_040683475.1 Kitasatospora sp. NPDC093558
TCGGCCGGCGCGGCCTCCAGCGGCTCCTCGGCCTCTGCGGCGCGGATCTCCAGTGACGAGTGCACAGCGGCGTTGCCGTCCGCTGTCTCGGCGGCGGCCTGGGGCTCGGCGGGCGCGGCCTCGGCGACCTCGGCCACCTCGACGGCGGCCTGGGCCTGCTCGGCCTCCGGCGCGACGGCCTCGACCGTCTCCACGGCCTCGACGACCTCGGCGGCGACCGCTTCCACGGCCACGGCCTCGACGACCTGGGCCTGCTCGGCCTGGACCTGCTCGACCTGGGGTGCGACGGCCTGGATCTCGACGGCATGGGCCTCGGCCGGAGCAGCCTCGGCAACCTGGACCTCGACCGGCGCCACCTCGACGGCGACGGCCTCGGCGGGCTGGGCCTGCTCCGCCTCGGCGGCGGCCTCCGGCGCACCCTCGGCGGGCGCTATGGGAGCGGGCTGCTGCGCGACGGCCTCCTCGGCCACCGGCGCCGGCCCGGTCGCCTCGACCTGGGGCAGGCCGTGCGGGGTCGGCGCGGCGAGGAACGCGGAGATGCGGCGGGGCTGCTGCCCGGCCTGCCCGGCGGGCTCCTCGGCGACATGCGCCTCGACGGCCTGCGGCGCGGGCTCGACGGGCTCGACAGCGATGGGCTCGACCGCGACCGGCTCGACGGCGATGGGCTCGACCGCGATGGCCTGCGGCGCGACCTCGGCCACCGGCTCGACGACCGGCTCGGTGACGGGCGCGACCACGGGCTCGGCGGCGACCTCGGTGACGGTTTCAACGACGGTTTCGGTGACGGCTTCGGCGACGGCAGCCACGGTGGCCTCGACCACCTCGGCAACCTCGACGACCTCGATCGCCCCGGCCGTCGGCACGGCCACGCCGCCCATGACCGGCTCCCCGAGCGGCACCTGCACGCCGCCTGGGATCTCCTGGACGGCCTGCGCGAGCTGAGCGTCCGCCACCGGGCCCGGGACCTCCGCGACCGGAACGGCGTCGACGGCCGGCGGCACGGGCGCGAGCGGGACGGCCTGCGCGACGGGCGCCGCCACCGGCGCCTGGGCCTCGGCCGGGCGGCCGACGACCGGGATGCCGTGCGCGGGCGTGCTGCCCAGCGACGGGCCGCGGTCGGCGAGCGAGCGGACCGGCACCTGGCCGGTCATCATCGACGGGTCCGGGATCGGCGGGCCGGCGTGCAGCGGGCGGCGCGGCGGCTGAGCCTGCGTCACCGGCTCCTGGAACACCGGGGTCGCCGGGGCGACGGGAGCGACCTGCACGGCCTGCGGGAACTGCTCGGCGCCCGCGACCGGCGGGTCCACCGGCGGCCACGACGGCTCGACCGGGATGCCGTCCTGGAGCGGCGCGGCCGTCATCTGATCGACCGGCACCTGCTCGGCGGGGACGGCCACGAGCGGCTCGCCCCACGAGCCCTGCGGGCCGGGCATCAGCAGGACGTCGTCCTCGTCGTCGAGCCCGTCCGCCTGGTCGGGCTGGTCAAGGAAGTGGAAAGCCGGACGCGGGGCGCCCTGGTCGACCGCCCAGCCCTCGCCGGGCACGCCGTACGCGGGCACGCCCTGCGGGTGGCCCTGCGCCGGGATGACGCCGACGGCGGGCGGCACCGCGCCGTGGAGGCCGGTCCCGGGCACCGCGGGGTTCGGGATCGCTCCGCCGTCCGTCATGACACCCGGCACGGGCACGACGCCCTGCACGGGTGCGGCGGCGACGCCCTCCGGGCCGCCGAGCGGGTCGGGTCCGGCGTGCAGGTGCTCCGGCAGTCCCTCGCCCGGGACGTGGCCGCCATCGGTCATTGTCTAAAGCTCCTTCCAGGCCGCTGCCGCGCCCTCGGCGACACGATCACCGACCGCAGCGCCCATCCGCACGGGCCGGGCCTGCACCGACCCGCCCCTCAACCACGTACGGCCGCCGCGCCGAGGCGCTGCGGCCAAAGTCATTCCGGTGAGCTGCCGCACCCCGGCCCGCACGCCTCCCCTGCGGAACGGCGCGCCATCTGAAACAACGACAACCCGGGGCGACCGGCACCACCGCACCGGACCCTACGGCATTCTCCAGGTCCGGCACGCGGCCCGTCGAATTGCCCACACTCCGAGCCGGGCCGGGTAGCACCACGTCAAAATGGCGACAAACCGACCGGATCGGGCAGGTCACCGACCGCCGCCGCCGACCAGGACGCCACACTACCGGCCCGGCGCCGTCACCTCTCGAATCAGTGTCCGGATGCGACCTGGATCACCGCCGTTCCCCCACCGGTCCCCCGTCGGCATCCTCGCCCGGAACACCGGCCGGCCCCGGGGCCTTCACACGATCTGCTCACCCCAGAGCAACAGCGCGCCCGGTCCGTCCGCCCCCAGTGCCACCCCTCCGCCGTCCGCACCGAGCAGCGGGGCCGACTGCAGCAGCGCGCCGTCCGCCCGGTACCCGGCCCCGGTGATCGCCCGGCGGAACTCCTCGGCCTCGGCGAAGGTGCGGGCCACGGTGACGAACCGTTCGGGCTTGCGGGCCAGCACCGCGCGGACGACCTGGAGGCCGCCGGACTCGACCACCGCCACGTCCGGCTCCGGCAGTCCGCCCAGCACCTCGGGGCCCTGCCCGTGCACCGTCTCCACCTCGACGCCGTACCGGCGGGCGTTGACGGCGATCCGGGCGCACGCCGAGCGCGAGGCCTCGACGGCGACGACGGCCGCGCCGAAGCGGGCCGCCTCCACGGCGAGGGCGCCGCTGCCGGCGCCGACCGACCAGACCAGGTCCCCCGGACGAGCACCCAGACGGG
>NZ_JBFBDY010000743.1:0-2771 GCF_040683475.1 Kitasatospora sp. NPDC093558
TGGCCGTCCCGCAGGCGGGCGACGGCGGGCGGCACCAGGGTGGAACTCGCGGTCGGGAAGGACACCAGCCGCACCCGTCCGGCGCCAGCCACGCCGGGCTCAGAACAACGACTGCGAGAGGCCCAACGGTTTTGACCACGGACCCTGACGGACGAGGTACTCCAGCATGCCGATAACGATCAACTCAGTGGTCGCGCGACAGCGCGTCGACGACCTGGAAGCGGCCATCCCCTTTTACGAGCGGTTGACCGGCGAGGCCGCCGACCGCTTCGACTTCGCCGGTGTGCGCCTGGCGAGCGTCGGGCCCTTCCTTCTGTTCTGCGGTCTGGACGAGGCAGTGCGCAGGGTCGCCCAGGTGAGTGCCACCCTGGCGGTCTCAGATCTGGCCGCCGCCGTCGAAGAAGGCATTGCAGCCGGTGCCACCGTGGTGATGCCAGCGCAACCCACCCCCAACGGCCACCGAGCGGTGCTGCGCCACCCTCACGGTGGCGTGTACGAATACGTCGGCCCCTGAGCTGGCGAGATGAGGGGTCTACGGCTGGGTCGCATAGGAGTTCATGTTCGGAGCCAACGGTCGGACCTGCGTGTACTCCGAAAGCCTTGATCGCGGGCACAGCAGTGATGATCCGGCGATCGTGGCTGCGCATCGCCGCAGTTATGATCTGGCTCACGGGGCGGCACTGTCAGTAGCCGACTCGCTCGCGCTGATCGCTGATGCGCTGAAAGGGTTCAAGGATGACGAGGATCGAGCTCAACGCGACTCTCTGGCGCAAGAGCAGCTACAGCGGAGGCAACGGGGGCGACTGCATCGAGGTGGCCCCCGGATTCCCCGGCCTCGTCCCCGTGCGTGACTCCAAGGACCCGCAGGGGCCCGCTCTCGTTTTCCCGGCCGCTGCCTGGGCGTCCTTCCTCTCCGGTGTGCGGGTTGGTGACTTCTCGGAGCGGTAACTCCTTTGCTACTTCCTCGCGTTGGTGCGGCGGGTGGGCTCTGCTGTGGTCGGGTCTTCGGGCCAGGGGTGACGGGGGTAGCGGCCTCTCAGCTCGGCGCGGACGGCTCGGTAGCCGTCGCGCCAGAAGGACGCCAGGTCTCCGGTGACGGCGGCGGGGCGGCCGGCGGGGGAGAGGAGGTGGATCGTGAGGGGGACGCGGCCTCCGGCCAGGGTGGGGGTGGCTGTCCATCCGAAGAGTTCTTGCAACTTGACTGCCAGTACTGGGCGTTCGGTGGTGTAGTCCACTCGGATTTTTGAGCCCGACGGGATCGTGATGCGTTCGGGGGCGAGTTCGTCCAGACGGCCTGCTTCGCCGGTGGCCCAGGGGAGCAGGCGTTGGAGGGCCGCTGTGGTCTCGATCCTCGCGAGGTCGGCTCGGCGGCGGGCGCGGGAGAGTTCGGGCTCCAGCCACTCCTCCGCGCGTTCGAGGAGGGCGGCATCGGAGACGTCGGGCCAGGGGTCTCCAAGAGCCGTGTGCAGGAAGGCGAGGCGTTCGCGTAGGCCGGATGGGAAGGTCAACAGGGTGCTGATGCCCTCGCGGGTGAGGCCTTCGAGGATGGCGGCGCGGATCAACAGAGGGGCGGGGCGGTCCAGGGGGGATGAGGAAAGCTCGATTGCGCCTAGGGATTCGAGTCGGCGGGAGACGACCTCGCCGCGCCTCGTGTCCCAGTGGACTTCCTCGGCGGTAGTGAGCAGCGCCGCGCCCGCCTGGCGGGCGGTGTCCTCGTCCAGTGCGGCGGCGTGCAGGATGCGTGCCGAGTGTGAGCCCGCCGGGCGGTCGGCGACCGCTACGGCGAGCCACGGCAGCGCGCCCAGCGTCGTGCCGGGGGCCAACTCGGCGGCCGTCCCGGAGGCCATCAGGTACGGGCTGCGCTCGCCGGGGGCCGGCTTCTCGACCCGCGCGCGGGCGATGCGTTCGGGGAAGGCGAGCGCCACGACCAGGCCTGCGGCGGTCGTGTCGGGTAGCCGAGTAGCAGGTTCGGAACCAGCAGCTCGCTCCAGGCGGCGGACCTCCTCGCGCCACCGGCCCGCGTAGGGGTCCTTGGAGGACCGGACCAGCCGCCACACCGCCCCGAGGTCGTCGCCGAGCGCGCGCGGCGGCTCCTCGGACAGGAGGGCGACCACCTCGGCGGCCCGTCGGGCACCGACGGCGGGAGCGCCGTCGACCAGCGCGCGCCCCAGCCGCGGGTGCAACCCCGTGCGGGCGAGGCGGACCCCGCGCGCCGTGGCCCGGCCGTCCGAATCGACGGCGCCCAGCGCCTGGAGCGTCTGCCGGGCGGCGGCCATCGCCCCCGTCGGGGGCCGGTCGGGCAGGGCGAGGCCGGTGGCGTCCGGGTCGCCCCAGCAGGCGGCCTGGAGGGCGAACGGGGTGAGGTCGGCGAGCGCGATCTCGGGCGTGGGGAAGCGGGCGGCCAGGGCGTCCTCGGCCTCCGCCCAGCACCGGTAGACGGCGCCGGGGGCCTCGCGGCCCGCACGGCCGGCCCGTTGCCGGGCGGCGGCAAGCGAGGCGCGGACGGTGACCAGGCCGGCCAGGCCGCGGGCGTGGTCGGTGCGTGGCTCGCGGGCGAGTCCGGCGTCGACCACCACCCGTACACCCGGCACGGTGAGGGAGGACTCGGCCACGGCGGTGGCGAGCACGACGCGCCGGCCCTCCCCGGCAGAGAGCGCGGCGTCCTGGACGGACTGCGGGGCACGGCCGTGCAGTTGCAGGACGTCTGCGGACAGGTCGCCCAACTGCCCTGCCACCCGGGCGATTTCGCCGACACCAGGGAGGAAGCAGAG
>NZ_JBFBDY010000744.1:0-2771 GCF_040683475.1 Kitasatospora sp. NPDC093558
GCCACCGCCGTCTCGCGCCGGTCGGCGGGCTCGCCCGCCGGGGCGCCCGGCCCGCCGGTGGGGGTGGCGGACCTGCGCGGGAGCAGGAACCAGGCGATCAGCGCGCCGGCCACGGTGATGCCCGCGGAGAGCGAGGCGACCACGTGCATGGCGCTGATGAACGCGTCGTCGGCCGGGCCGAGCAGGGCCTCGCCCCGGGGGCCCATCCGGCCGGCGATGACCAGGGTGGCCTCCAGGGACTCGCCCGCCTTGTCGCGCAGCTCCGCCGGGAGCTGGGCCAGGGTGTCGCCCATGTGGTCGCGGTACACGGTGGAGAGCACCGCGCCGAGCACGGCGACGCCGAGCGAGCCGCCGACCTGGCGGAAGGTGTTGTTGACGGCCGACCCCGCGCCCGCCTTCTCGCGGGGCAGCGAGCCCATGATCGCGACGGTGACCGGCGGCATGACGTGGGCCATGCCGGCGCCCATCAGCAGGCCCAGCACGATCAGCACCCAGATCGGGCTGGTGGCGGTCAGCACGGCATAGCCGACGAAGCCGGCCGCGATCAGCAGCATGCCGACGGCGGCGGTGGCGGCGACGCCGAAGCGGTCGACCACGAGCCGCGCCCGGGGCGCGAACAGCAGCTGGGCGCCGGCCAGCGGGAGCATCAGCAGACCGGCCTGGAGCGCGCTGTAGCCGCGCACGCTCTGGATGTAGAAGACGCCGAAGAAGGAGACGCCCATCAGCGCGAAGAACACGACGCCGACGACGACCACGGAGGCGCTGAACACCTTGTTGCGGAACCACGTGACGTCCAGCGCGGGGTGCGCGGTGCGGCGCTCGAACCAGACGAACGCGCCCAGCGCCACCAGGCCGATCAGCACGGGCCCCCAGGCCGCGGCGGCGGTGAAGTCGGCGAGCTCGCCGCCCTTGATGATGCCGTAGATCAGCGCGACCAGGCCGATGATCGACAGCAGCACGCCGACCGGGTCGAGCCGGCCCGGGTTCGGGTCCTTGGACTCCGGCACCAGGATCACCATCGCGATCACCGCGACGATGACGATCGGCACGTTGATCAGGAAGACCGAGCCCCACCAGAAGTGCTCGATCAGGACGCCGCCGGTGATCGGGCCGATGGCGATCGCGAGGCCGACCGCACCCGCCCAGACGCCGATCGCCTTGGGCTGCTCGGAGCGCTCGAAGACGTTCATGATGATGGCCAGCGTGGCGGGCATCGCGAGCGCGGCGCCGACGCCCATCAGGCCACGGAAGCCGACGAGTTGGCCGGGCGTGCCGGCCAGCGCGGAGAGCAGCGAGGCGATCCCGAAGACCACCATGCCCGCGAGCAGCGCGCGCTTGCGGCCGAAGCGGTCGCCGAGCAGGCCGGAGGTGAAGAGCAGCCCGGCGAACACCAGCGTGTAGGAGTTGATCGACCATTCCAGGTCGCTCTGGGTGGCGCCGAGTCCGACCGGCGCCGGGGTCGCGATGGTCTTCATCGCGACGTTGAGGATCGAGTTGTCGAGCACGACGACGAGCAGGGCGAGCACCAGGGTGCCGAGGATCGCCCAGCGCCGGCGGTGGATTGCTTCCGGCACGCGGGGTGGCGCGACTGCGGTGGTCATTGGTCTTCCCGTCCGTGATGGTGTGGCACTGGCGGGCATTTCCGAGCCGCGTACGTCTCGTAACCCCCTCGAACAGCGTAGCCGCATTTTCGATACGAGACGACGCCGTATCGCAAAAAGGTGGCAAAGGCCGCCGGTGTGCCGCAGATCGCACCGGGCTCCGTGCACCCGTCTTTGCGCAGCCGCCCGGGCGTGCAAGCATGGAGGGGATCCGGGGACGCCGTACGGCGCCACGAGACGACAACCCTTCAGGAGCCTGTTCGATGAACGCTTCTTCGCCTTCGCCTGCCCAGAACCAGGCGTCGCCCGCCACCCTCTACGGCGGGGTCACCAACCGACGCGTCACCGTCCGCGACCTCGCCGCCGCCAAGCAGCGCGGCGAGAAGTGGTCCATGCTCACCGCGTACGACGCCCTCACCGCGGGCGTGTTCGACGAGGCCGGCATCCCCGTCCTGCTGGTCGGCGACTCGGCCGGCAACTGCCACCTCGGCTACGAGACCACCGTCCCGGTGACCATGGATCAGATGGTGATGCTCTCCGCCGCCGTCGTCCGCGGCACCCAGCGCGCGATGATCGTCGCCGACCTGCCGTTCGGCTCCTACCAGGAGTCCCCCGCCCAGGCCATGCACAACGCCGCCCGCCTGATGAAGGAGGCCGGGGTCGGCGCCGTCAAGCTGGAGGGCGGCGAGCGCAGCGCCCGCTCGATCGAGCTCCTGACCGAGGCCGGCGTCCCGGTGATGGCGCACATCGGCCTCACCCCGCAGTCCGTGCACGCCCTCGGCGGCTACCCGGTCCAGGGCCGCGGCGACGAGGCGGCGCACCAGCTGCTGCGCGACGCCAAGGCCGTCCAGCAGGCCGGCGCCTTCTCGGTCGTGCTGGAGGCGGTGCCCGCCGAGCTGGCCAAGCAGGTCACCGAGCAGCTGGCGATCCCGACCGTCGGCATCGGCGGCGGGCCCGACACCGACGCCCAGGTGCTCGTCTGGACCGACCTGGCCGGCATGACGGCCGGCCGGGTGCCCAAGTTCGTCAAGCAGTACGCCAACCTGCGGGCCGTCCTCGGCGACGCCGCCCGCGCGTACGCCGAGGACGTCCGCACCGGCGCCTTCCCGGCGGCCGAGCACAGCTTCCGCTGACGCGCCGCCGGCTGCGGCCCCGCTCCCCCGCCTTGGT
>NZ_JBFBDY010000745.1:0-2766 GCF_040683475.1 Kitasatospora sp. NPDC093558
CCCCGCGTCGACCTTCGGCCCCGACTCGGCCGCGGCCCTCGCCGGCCGGCCGCTCGCCGAGACCGACCGCATCCTGGAGCACCTGCACAACCTGCACCTGCTCCAGGAGCCCTCGCCGGAGCGGTACGTGCTGCACGATCTCCTGCGGGAATACGCGGTGGATCTCGTCGACGCCGACGAACGCGACGAAGCCCTCAGACGCTTGGTCAGTTTCTGCCTGCGGACCGCCGATCGCGCCGACCGAAGCCTCAATCCGCGACGATTCCGGCTCCCGCTTCCGGCACAGCCCCGGCTTCCCGACGTCACATTGGCGGACGAACTCGACTGGCCCGACACGAAGTCGGTCAAAGCATGGCTGATCGCCGAACTCCCGGGCCTCGCCGCAGTGGAGAACCACGCCCGGACCAGCGGAATGACGGAGGAAGCGGCCTGGCTGGCCCACGTCCTCGCCGGGCATCTCGAAACCGAGGGATTGTGGCGCGAAGCGGGCGAAATGCACAGCGCTGCCGCCGACCACTGGCACACCCACGGCGTGACCCTCGCCGAGGCCCACGCCCTCCTGGCGCTCGCCTCGATCCGCATCCGCACTGGTCAGTACCCTGCCGCCACCCGGGCCGCCGATCGCGCCCTGCGGACGGCGCGGGCGGAGGGCGACACCAGGTGTACGGCGGAGGCGCTGGAAAAGCTCGCGGCGATTCACTGGCACCAGAGCGATCTGACCACGGCGGCGTCGATTCAGCGCGAAGTGATCGAGATCCACCGGAATTCGGCAGATCGATGGAACCTCGCCCGCTGCCTCACCGCCCTCGGCGCAATCCTCCTCCATTTGGGAGACGGCGAAACGGCGCTCACGTCGCTCACCGAGGCGAGACAGCTCGTCGACGATCTGGACGATTCGCGACTCGAACTCCAGATCCTCGGAAATCTCGGTGGGCTGCATCTCAGCACCGGAAATCCACAAGAGGCACGAAAGGTCTTCGAAAGGATCCTGTCGATCGGGAAAGAAGTCCTGTCGCCGAATGATTTCGCAACCGTCCAGCTGAACCTGGCCGCCTCCCTGCCACTTCCGGACGAGTCCGCCCGCGCCGCCACGCTCTACACATCCGCGCTCGAAACCTTCCGCGCGCTGGACAGTCGACGGATCGAGGCCGACGCCCTGAACGGCCTTGGCACCGTGCACCGGGAAGCCGGAGATTACGCGGCAGCGCTCGACCGGCACTCCAGCGCCCTCGAACTCGCCCGAGCCATCGGGGCTCAACGCGAGGAGGCTGCCGCACTGCGCGGGCTGGGCCTGGCCGAGAAAGCACTGGACCGAATCCCGGCCGCACTCGACCACCTCGGCCGGGCCGCGGCCCTTGCCCGGCAGATCGAGGCCGCCGAGGAAGAGGCATATGCCGCCGAGGCACTGGCCGAACTGCTCGGGTCGATCTGAAAGCCGCAGAAACCGCTCGCCCGGCAAAGCCACAAGACCTGATGCCGAGCAGCCGCGGCTTCCCCGATTCAGCGATTTGAAATTCTCGCCCGCATCGTGTAGTCACGTGATCAACACTTCGTACGATCATGGGACTACCGCAAATGAGAAGCGTTGCTTTGTACGCGGCAATCATCGTGACCCTCAGCCTGGCCGCCTCCCTCGCGCTCACGCCCGGACGCTGCTTCACCGGCTCTCCGGACACGGAGACCGTATCGACGGTCCAGGCCTGGATGCCCTTCTGGCCGACACCGATGATCTAGCCCCGAGCCCCTCGGAACGGGCCACCGACCCAGCCGGTGGCCCGTTGCGCGTTCACCCGTTCGGTCCCACGACCGGCACGCACCGCACGCGGCAGGTCCGGGGTCATGGCAAGGATGGTGCCGACGGCGACCGTTGCGGATCGTCGCGTTCACCTCACCGAGGAGGCCTCGTATGGCCACCACGTCCTCCCGTCCGTCCGCCCCGGTCCTGGAGCCCGCGGCGGCCGAACTCGCCCAGGCCACGGACCCGCACCCGCGCATCTACGAGCTCGACCCACCCGACGGCCGCGACCTGCTGGCCGGTCTGCACACCGGCACCGCCGTCGACAAGCCCGCCATCGACGAGGAGTGGGTCGACGTCGACGCCGGCCGGTACGGCACGCTCCGCACCCGCATCATCCGCCCCCGGGGCGCCACCGGCGTGTTGCCGGTCATCGTCTACATCCACGGCGCGGGCTGGGTCTTCGGCGACGAGACCACCCACGACCGCCTGGTGCGCGAGCTGGCGACGCGCGCGAACGCCGCTGTCGTCTTCCCCGTCTACGCGCTGGCCCCGGAGGCCAAGTACCCCACCCAGATCGAGCAGAACTACGCGGTGGGCCAATGGCTCCAGTCGCACGGCCCGGAGAAGAACCTCGATCCGGGGCACGTGGCGGTCTGCGGCGACTCCGTCGGCGGCAACATGTCCACCGTCTTCGCCATGATGAACGCCGAGCGTGGCGGGCTCGCACTCAAGTGCCAGGTCCTGCTGTACCCGGTCACCGACGCCAACTTCGACACCGGGTCCTACCGTCAGTTCGCCGAGGGCTACTTCCTCACCCTCGACGGCATGAAGTGGTTCTGGGACCAGTACACCACCGACCCCGCCGAGCGCGCCCACCCCCACGCCTCACCACTGCGCGCCTCGTTGGACCAGCTCAAGGCCATGCCGCCGACCCTGGTCATCACCGACGAGGCCGACGTGCTGCGCGACGAGGGCGAGGCGTACGCGGCGAAGCTGCGCGAAGCCGGGGTCCGGGTCACCGCGGTCCG
>NZ_JBFBDY010000746.1:0-2765 GCF_040683475.1 Kitasatospora sp. NPDC093558
GCTCCGGGCACCCGCGCACCGCCGCCCGGTGCAGCAGCCCGCTCAGCCGGTCCGCGAACCCCGGGGCCGCCGGATCGGGCCCCACCAGGTCGGGCACCCACTGCGCGAGCGCGGCCCGCGCCGTCCACACCCGGCCCTCCGCGGCGGCCAGTGTCGACTCCACCTCCACCGCGACGGCCGCCGCTGGCAGCCCCAGCCCGTCGTGCAGCACCAGCGCGCGCCGCTGCGGCCGGGACAGCCGCTTCAGCGCCTTCAGCAGCGCCCGGTCCCGGTCCGTCAGGCGGTCGTGGTCGGGCAGCACCGCCTGCGACTCGTCCGCCGGGCGCACCTTGATCCGCCGGTGCGGCAGCCGCCACGCGTGCGCCCGCCGCGGCCCGCCCCGGTGCCACGGCGACAGCGCCAGCTCGGACGCCCGCACCCGCACCCACCCCTCCGGGTTCCCGGAGCCGGCCACCGCGTCCCACCCGCGTCGCGCCTCGCCGAACGCCCGCCGCACGCAGTGCGCCGCCCGGTGCCGGCACGCCGTCAGCAGGAAGACCTGTTGGACGAGCCGCGCGTGCGAGCCCTCGTACAGCTCCTCGAACGTTCCCTGGCCGGCGTCGTCGCGCCCGCCGATCCGCGGGCCCGGGCCGGCCTGCCGTCCGTCGGCCCGCTGCCCGGTGCCGGCTCCGGCTCCGGCTCCGGCTTCGCTGCGATTCGCGGGGATCCGCCCCTGCTCGGCGGGGGTCCGGCGGCCGGGCGGTGTGGCGGGCTCGCGGCGCGGTGGCTGCGTGGAGCGCGCGGCGGACCGGGGGCGTTCACCGGGCGGGGCCGCCGTCTTGGCCGGCGGCGCGGTCTTGGCGGGGGTCGCGGTCGTGGTCCGGGCCGCGGCCTGGGGTTTCGGCCGGACGGCTGACGGCGGCTCGGCCCGGTCCTCGCTGAGGTGCTTCGCCAGGGTCACGGCCTCGGCCTCCGTCGCGGCACCCAGCTTCTCCATGGCGCGGCGGAGGGCGGCACGGGTGCCGCGGGGGAGGGGGTGACCCGCGACCAGGTGGGCGAGGGCCTCGCTCTCACGGGGAGTCAGCTTCCGGGTGCGGGGCGGCGTGGTCATCAGACGCTCCGGGCCGGGGCGCCGGCGGCTTGGGGGCAGGGTCTGAAAATGCGCATAAGCCAATAATCTGGGACACGACGGCGGTTTGCCGCTTCACGGAGCATGGCGAGTCGCCTTGGCACCATGAGGCGCATGACGCAGCTGATGGGCCGTCCGATCCTGGAGGTGCCGGGCGAACTGGGCGGTCACCCGGCCGTGGCCGACCTCCTGACCGGGGTGCGGACGGCGCTGGTCGGCCTCGCGGTGGTCGGGGTGCCGGTGCTCGGGCTGTGGGTGGTGACGCCGTACGCGGACGACGGCGCGGCCGGTGCGACGCGGCTCGCGGGGGCGCTGTGGCTGCTGGGGCACGGCGCGCCGCTGCTGCGCGGGGTCGCGGGGGCGCCGCTGACCGTCACCCCGCTGCTGATCGGCGTGCTGGCGGTGGCTCAGCTGTTCCGGGCGGGCGCCCGGGTGTCGTCGCGGCGGGGGCTGCGGTCGTGGTGGGGCGGGCCGGTGGCGGTGTGGGCGGGGTACTGCGGGGTGGCGAGCGCGGTCGTGGTGCACTGCGCGGGCGCGGGGCTGTTCCGCACGCGGGTGCTGCCGGACGTCCTGGTCGTCGGTCTGCTGGCCGCGCTCGCGGTCGCCGCGGGGGCCCGGTCGACGCGCGAGGACGGCGGGCCCGGCGAAGCCTTCGAGGCGTACGAGCTCTATGGAGTGGACGCGTCCTACGAGCAGCCGGACGCCGCCGACGTGCTCGGGGCCGCGCTCGTGAGCCGCCTCCTCGACCGCCTCCCCGAGCGCGCCCGCCCGGCGGACTGCGCGGAGGCCGTCCGCCGTTCGGCGCTCGCGGCCGGTGCCGGGCTGGTGGCGGCGGGCGGGGTGCTGGTCGCCGTCGCGGCCGTGTCGGACGCGGTGACCGGCGGCGGCCGGGGGATGGCGGTGCTGGGCCGGGGGCCGACGGCCGTGGTGGGGCTGGTGCTGCTGGCGGTGGTGCTGCTGCCGAACGCCGTCCTGTGGGGTGCGGCGTACGCGCTCGGGCCGGGGTTCGCCGTGGGGGACGGGACGGCGGTGGCGCCGGGCGGCACGGTGCTCGGGCCGGTGCCGGACTTCCCGCTGTTCGCGCTGCTCCCCGAGCCGGGCCCGGGCGGCTGGCGGCTCGCGGCGGTCGCGCTGCCCGTCCTGGCCGGGGTGGTCCCGGCGGTGCTGCTCGGACGGGCCGCGGCGCGGCGCGCGTGGCACCAGGCCGCGACGGCGGTGGCGGCCGTGCTCGCGGCGCTGCTGACGGGCGCTGGGGCGGCCGCGCTGGGCTGGCTGTCCGGCGGCGCGCTGGCGGGCGGCCGGATGGCCCGGCTGGGGCCGGTGCCGTGGTGGGCGGGCCTGGCGGCGGCGGGCTGGTTCGTGGTCGTCGTGGTGCCCGGCGCGCTGCTGGTGCGCCACCGCGCGCTGGGCCCGGCCACTCCGGGCGCGGGCGTCCTCGCGGGCCTGGCCGGCCACGCCCGCCGGGGCGGCTGGCAGCTGCGCGCCCGCGCACACGCCGCGGTGCTGCGGCTGAGCGGACGCGGCCCCGAAGCGCCCGACGAGAGGCGCAACCAGGGCGCGCCCTAGGGCGTGTCTTTCGGATCAGGTCGGAGGGCCGCGGCGTCAGGGTGCGTGCATCGCAAGGCGGAGGAGGGAGTCCATGCGGAGCATCGGTGAC
>NZ_JBFBDY010000747.1:0-2765 GCF_040683475.1 Kitasatospora sp. NPDC093558
GGCGCGCACGAGGGGTGCGCGCCGGGCGGCGTTGCGGGCGAAGAGCTTCTTGCTGGTGAGGATGTCGGCGGCGGCGAACTCGCGTCCGGCCGGGGTGATCGCGAGGCGTCCGTCGGTGGTCCGCGCGAGGTCCAGCAGGACGGCGGCGTCGACCAGTGGCAGCAGGTCGTCGACCTCGAAGTTGAGCTCGTCGGCGATCTCGGCCAAGCCCTCGTCGCCGCCCATCGCGAGCAGGATCTCCAGGAGGCCGGCGAGGCCGCCGACGCTGGCCGGCGGCAGCGGGGTGGAGACCGGAGTGGCGGCCTGCCGGGTGGCGGGTCCGGTGTGGGGCTCGCGTCCGGTGAGGATGCCGTAGACGGTGTCGACCAGCGTTTCGAAGGCCGGGGTATTGCGGGTGCGGGGTCTGGGCAGGTCGACGGCGAGTTCGGCCTGGATGCGGCCCGGGTTGGAGGAGAGCACCAGGACCCGGTCGGCCAGCAGCACGGCCTCCTCGATGTTGTGGGTGACGATGAGGATCGACTTGACCGGCGCTTCGTGCCCCTCCCACAGGCCGACGAGTTCGGAGCGGAGGTTCTCGGCGGTCAACACGTCCAGGGCGGAGAACGGCTCGTCCATGAACAGGGCGTCCGGCTCGACGACCAGCGCCCGGGCGAAGCCGACGCGCTGGCGCATCCCGCCGGACAGCTCCTTGGGGTAGGCGCCCTCGAAGCCGTCCAGGCCGATCAGGTCGATCGCCTTCAACGCCCGCTCGCGCCGCTCCTCCTCGGGCACCTCCCGCGCCTGGAGCGAAAGCTCCACGTTCTGCTGCACCGTCAGCCAGGGCAGCAGGGCGAAGGACTGGAAGACCATCGCCACCCCCGGGTTGGCGCCGGCCAGCGGATCACCCCGGTAGGCGACGGTCCCGGCTGAGGGGGAGATCAGGCCGGCCAGGCAGCGCAGCAGGGTGGACTTGCCCGAGCCGGACTTGCCGAGCAGCGCCACGATCTCGCCTTCGGCCAGGCGCAGGCTGATGTCGTCGAGGACGGGCAGGGCCCGGCCGTCGGGGGTGGTGAAGGTCTTGGTGACGCTGTCGGCCTCGACGATGGTGGCCCCGGTCCGGGATGCGCCACGGGTTCCGGTGGTCATCGGTGTTCCCCTTCGGATGGTCGGTCAGAGCGAGTAACGGGTCTCGGCGAGCCGGTAGAGGCGGCGCCACAGGAGCCGGTTCAGGGCGACGACGTAGACGCTCATCACGGCCACCCCGACCAGGATCTTCGGGAACTCGCCGGTGCCGGTGGCGTTGGCGATGTAGGAGCCGAGGCCGGTGGCCTCCAGGTGGTGGGATCCGTAGTCGACGACCTCGGCGACGATCGAGGCGTTCCACGCGCCGCCGGCCGCGGTGATGCCGCCGGTGACGTAGTAGGGGAAGACCGCCGGGAGGATGAAGGCCTTCCACCGCAGCCGCCCGCCGACCCGGAAGCTGGTCATGGCCTCGCGCAGGTCGGTCGGGACGGCGGAGGCCCCGGCGATCACGTTGAACAGGATGTACCACTGCGCGCCGAGCGCCATCAGCAGGATCGACCCGAGGTTGAGCGAGATCCCCACCGCGACGAAGAAGGCGGTGGCGAACGGGAAGAGGAAGTTCGCGGGGAAGCTGGCCAGCACCTGCACCACCGGCTGAGCGAAGCGGGTTACCCGCGGGTTCATCCCGATCCACACCCCGATGGGCACCCATACCACCGTGACCGCCACGAGCAGCACGATCACCCGTCCGAAGGTCGCCGCCCCGAGCGCGAAGGCGTGCCCGAACTCGGACAGGCCCACGGTGTCGTCCACGTACGCCAGTGCCCGCCACGCGCCGAAGACGACGACCGCCGCGACCGCCCCGGCGAAGAACACGTCCCCCGTGCGCTCCCGCACCACCGAGACCCCGAGCGGGTGCTCGGCCAGCCCGAACGGACGCGTCCACCGATCCAGTGCCCGGCCCGCCGGACGCAACGGACGGCCGATCAGCTCCGGCACGCTGGAACGGCGCAGGATGTCGAGCACCACACTGCGCGGGCGCTCGGCCGCCTCCGACTCCTCCACCCGGAACCGCTCCGCCCACGCCGTCATCGGGCGCCAGAACAGCACGTTCACGCCGATCACCATGACCACCATCACGGCGATCGCGATGCCGACCTGCCCGAGGTTCCCGGCCGCGATCGCGGTTGCCGCGTACGACCCCATGCCCGGCAGCGCGTAGTGGTGGTTCAGCACGCTGATCGACTCCGAAGCGGCCAGGAAGAACCAGGCGCCGCCGAAGCTCATCATGCCGTTCCACACCAGCGGGATCATCCCGCTCGGTACGTCCAGGCGCCAGAACCGCTGCCACTTCGTCAGCCGCATCACCCGCGCCGCCTCGTCGAGTTCGCGGGGCTGCGACATCAGGGAGTAGTAGAAGGCGAAGGTCATGTTCCACGCCATCGAGGTGAAGATCGCGAAGATCGACGCGCACTCCAGCCCCAGCGTCGAGCCGGGGAACAGGTTGATGAACGCGGTCACCGTCACCGACAGGAAGCCCAGGATCGGCACCGACTGCAGGATGTCCAGCACCGGTAGCAGCACCTTCTCCGCCCGCCGCATCCGGGCCGCCGCCGTCGCGTACACGAAGGTGAACAGCACCGACGCCACCAACGCCGCGAACATCCGTACCAGGGAGCGCACCGCGTAGTAGGGCAGATCCGATGCGTCCGTGGACACCGACGACGGCGCCGTCGACGGTAGGAACGGCGCATCCAGCGACG
>NZ_JBFBDY010000748.1:0-2762 GCF_040683475.1 Kitasatospora sp. NPDC093558
GCGGGCGCAGCGTCGGCGGGAGCGGCGTCGGCCGGGGCCGGGGCCGGAGCCGGAGCGGCGACCTGGGCGGACGGCAGGCGCAGGACCGCCGTCTGCTTCTCCCGGCCCGCGACGTTCGGCTTGCGCAGGTCGGGCACCGGGAGCTCGCCGGTGTCGGCCTCCGAGTCCGCGGGTTCGACAGCGCCGTCGGGGTGGGCATCGGCGTCGGCATCGCTGACGGCATCGGCGACGGCATCCGCAGGAACATCCGCAGGCGCAGCGTCCTCGACAGCGCCCACCGCTGCGTCAACCGCCGCGGCCGCGACCGCGGGCTCGATCTGGCCGACCGCCGCCCCGGTGAGCGAGGCCAGCGTGGCCTTGATGTGGTCGAGGTGCTGCTGCACCGTCTCCAGCCGGGTCGCGAACTCGGCCTGCTCCCGCTCGGTCGCCGCGTTGAGCTTCTCGGCCTCCCGGCGGGCCTGCTCGACCGTCCGGTCGGCCTTGGCCTGGGCCTCGGTCTCCAGCTGCTTGATCTGGCCGAGCACGGTCTCCCGGTGCTGCTCGGCCTCCTTGACCCGGCGCTCGGCGGTCGCCGCGACCTCGGCGTCCTCCGCGTCGGCCTGGGCCTGGGCCTCGGCGAAGGCCTCGTCGGCGCTGCGCCGCCGGTCGGCGAGCTCGGCCTCGGCCTGCTCACTGGCCTCGGCGGCGGCGACGCGCACCTTGGCGGCGTAGGCGGTGGCGGCGTCCCGGGCGGCCCGGTTGTCGCGGTCGGCGTCGCCGCGAATCGTTTCGGCCTCGGCGCGCGTGCGCTCCTCGGTGCGGCGGGCGGCCTGGTCGGCCTCGCTGCGGGTGGTGGCCGCGAACTCGTTGGCGGCGTGGTCGGCGGCCTGCCCGGCCTCGTAGACCTCGTCGCGCAGGTCCTCGGCGAAGCGCTCGGCCTTCTCCCGGACGGCCGTGGCCTCGGTCTCCGCCATGACGGCGAGGCCGGCGGCCTCCTCGCTCAGCAGCGTGTAGTCGGGCGCGGGGGCGTCCTCCGCGGCCAGGCGGACCTCCGCCAGCCTGCCCTCCATCTGCCGGATCCCGGCGCCGAGGACGCTGAGCCGCTCCCAGGCCTCGTCGCGCTGCGCGGTGAGCGCGGCCAGGGCGCGGTCGACCTGTTCGGGCGCGTAACCACGCCGGGCCGGGGTGAAGCCGTACTGGGGGACGGCATCGCTCATGGGCTCTTCCCCTCGTGTCGCGGGCTGCGGAGCCCATGATCGGACGGAACGGACGGCTCCGGGACCGGTTCGGCGACCGGGTCCGGATTCGCCCGTCGGGCGGATCGAGATAGGTCGAGGACCGGACGAACAGACCGATCCTCTTGACCTATTTTGCGCAGATCCGGACGAAACCCCAACGAGGCACCGCCGCGACGGCACGCCGAAGGGGCCGTTCCGGACACCGGAACGACCCCTCCCCACCTGCGAGGATCCGGGACGGTCCGCTACAGCAGGCCGTCCCAGAACTGCTCCAGCAGCACGGCCCACCAGGTGTCCGCGTTCTGCAGGGCCGCCGGGTCGATCGCGGCGAGCTCCGCCTGGAAGTCGGCCGTCCAGTGTCCGGCCTGCTCCGGCGTGAGCCCGTACCGCAGCCGCCACATGCGGCCCAGCAGGGCCAGCGAGCGGACGAACTCCGGTACACCGGTGTTGACGAACCGGGGCGGCTGACCGGTTCCGTCGACGTCCACCGCGACCACGTTCGCGGTGCCGTACTGGACGCACAGCTGGCGGCCGTAGTCGTTGCCGAGCACCAGGTAGCCGCCGAAGTCCGGGCCCTGCGCCAGGCCGCGCTCGGCGGCCAGCTCGGCGAGCGTCGGGATCGGCCGGCCGTCCTGCGCCTGCGCCCAGAAGAACGGTCCGAAGTCGCGCGGCAGCCCGGCCCACATCAGGGTCTGGGCGACCGGCTCCGGCACGCCCTGGCGGGAGACCGCGCGCTGCTCGAAACGGAAGACGTTCGGCCCGAAGTGCAGCCCGAGCTCCTGCGCCAACTGCTGCGGCGGGATCGGCGGCAGCACCGCGACGCTGCCCGGGGCCGGCGGCGGCACCCGGAACGGGCGGACCCGCTGCGGGCCCGACGCCAGCTGGTGCAGCTCGTCCAGGTGGTCGAGCAGCTCGGCCATCCCCGCCTGCCGGGACGCGTGGTCGCGCCCGTAGGAGGCGGTGTGGGTGAGCCGGACGTTCGGCCAGGACGCGGCGATCATGCGGTTGCAGTAGCCGCCCGGCAGTTCGCAGGACTCCAGCTCGGTGTAGAGCTCCAGCACCTGGTCCGGCGGCACGTTGAGCCGGCGCAGGTCCTGGAGGATCTTCCACTCCGGGTGCGGGGTGCCGGGCTCGCTGCGGTGCAGCAGCTTCTGCTCGGAGCCGTCCGGGCCGCGGTAGCTGAGCGCGGCGAAGTAGCCGGGGCCGACCGTCGGCACGCCCGGCGGCACCGGGGCGGCCTGCGGCGCGCCGGGCACCGGCGCCGGGGCGGCGGCGCCGCCCGCGTTCGGGTAGCCGTAGCCCGCGGGCCCGGCCGGAGCCGCCGGACCGCCGGGCGGCGGCGGGACGGCGGGACCGCCGGACGGCGGGGTGCCCGGGTCCGCCGGGCCGGCGCCCAGCAGCGCCGGGTCGATCGCGCTCGCCAGCTGGGTCGCCTCGTACGCGATCCCGGCCGCGGGCGCACCGGGCGCCGGCGTGCCGCCGGCGGGCGTGCCCTGGGCGGGCGCGGGGGCCGGGGCGGCCTGTGGTGCGCCGCCGCGCAGGCCC
>NZ_JBFBDY010000749.1:0-2757 GCF_040683475.1 Kitasatospora sp. NPDC093558
CCAGGGCGCGGAGCAGGTGGAGGAGGTTGAGCAGAGTGCTGACCGGCGCATTGCCGAAGTCGACCAGGATGCGGCCGTCGAGCGTGGCTTCGGGGCGGCGCGCTACGTCGGGCTGAGGCCGGCGGTGTGGGCGGCGGTGCGGAGGAGGCCGTGGAGCATCTCCGTCGTCAGGCGGCCGGTCTTCGTGTTGCGGGGGCTCACGTGGTAGCAGCCGTAGAGGTCGAGCGGCGGGCCGCCGTCGGTGGCGGGCAGGGTGACGTGGGCGGCGTGGCCGAACGCGGGGCGTGGCCGCGGGACCTCCCAGCCGGCGGCGGCCACGGCCGGGAGCAGGGCCTGCCAGGCGAAGCCGCCGAGCGCGACGACCGTGCGCACGGTGGGGCGCAGGAGCTCGAGTTCGCGGGTGATCCAGGGGCGGCAGGTGTCGCGCTCGGCTGTGGTCGGCTTGTTGTCGGGCGGGGCGCAGCGCACCGGGTCGGTGATGCGGACGCCGTACAGCTCCAGGCCGTCGCCGTGGCGCACGGATTCCGGGCGGTTGGCGAGCCCGAGCTCGTACAGTGCCGCGTACAGGAGGTCGCCGGAGGGGTCGCCGGTGAAGATGCGGCCGGTGCGGTTGGCGCCGTGGGCGGCGGGGGCGAGGCCGACGAGGACGAGTGGGGCGTCGGGCGGGCCGAAGCCGGGGATCGGGCGGGCCCAGTAGTCCCAGTCCTGGTAGGCGCGGCGCTTGGTGCGGGCGGTCTCCTCGCGCCACTCGACCAGGCGGGGGCAGGCGCGGCAGCCGGTGACGACACGGTCCAGGGCGGCCATCCCGCCGGCGCGGGCGGCGGCCTCGGCGGGGTGACGCGGGTGGCCGGGGTCGTCGGCGGGGGACAGCGGCATGGCGACGATCCTAGGGCCGGTCTTCGGTTTGTTGGTTCGGTCCGGCGGTGGCCGGGCAGGCGTAGCGTTGAATCATCTGCTCCGGCGGCCCCCGGTCGGTTCGGGTCGGCGACGGCCGGGACTGGCTGGTGCGCGAGGAGGCCGCGATGATCGTCGATGCGGTGCTGGGGGCGATCGGGGGGCTGGTGGGACTGGGGGCGATCTGGGCGGGCCTGAGCATCAGGGTGGTCCAGCAGTTCCAGAAGGGCGTGGTGTTCCGCTTCGGCCGGGTGCGGGAGGAGGTGCGCGAGCCGGGGCTGGTCGCGCTGATGCCGATCGCGGACAAGCTGCGCAAGGTCAACGTGCAGATCGTGACGATGCCGATCCCGGCGCAGGAGGGCATCACCCGGGACAACGTGACCGTGCGGGTGGACGCGGTGGTGTACTTCCGCGTCCTCGACCCGGTCCGGGCGACCATCAACGTGCAGGACTACAACTTCGCGATCTCCCAGGTCGCGCAGACCTCGCTGCGGTCGATCATCGGCAAGAGCGAGCTGGACGACCTGCTGGCCAACCGCGAACCGATCAACCAGGGGCTGGAGTTGATGATCGACAGTCCGGCGCTGGGCTGGGGCATCCAGATCGACCGGGTGGAGATCAAGGACGTCGCCCTGCCGGAGTCGATGAAGCGCTCGATCGCCCGGCAGGCGGAGGCCGAGCGCGAGCGCCGGGCGCGGATCATCACGGCGGACGGCGAGTACCAGGCGTCGGCCCGCCTCTCGGAGGCGGCCGCCGTGATGAGCTCGACCCCGGCGGCGCTCCAACTGCGGCTGTTGCAGACCGTGGTGGAGGTGGCGGCGGAGAAGAACTCGACACTCGTGCTGCCGTTCCCGGTGGAGCTGCTGCGCTTCCTGGACACGGCGACGGACGCCCAGCTGCGCTCCGCGCAGAAGGCGGTCGCGGAGACCGCGCACGCCGCGGTCGAGGAGGGCGCGCGGCAGCTCGAACTCCCGGAGCTGGAGGAGATCTTGAAGAAGTCGCCGCTGGAGGAGACCGAGCCGGCGGACAAGCGCTCCGAGCACGGCAAGGCGGCCTGAAGGCGGCCTGAGGGCGGCCCGACGGCGGTCCGACGGCCGCCCCGGTGGCGACCGTCGGCCGCCCGGACCACGATGGACAACGGGGACCGCAGGCACGTCAGGGAGGCCGACCATGACCAGAGCCAGCGACATCATGCACCCGGGCGTCGAGTGCATCCGCGAGCACGAGACGCTCGCCACCGCCGCCCGGATCATGCGGGACCGGGACGTCGGCGCGCTGCCCATCTGCGGCGAGAACCAGAAGCTGCTGGGCATCGTGACCGACCGCGACATCGTCCTCAAGTGCATCGCGGAGGGCCGGGACCCGGCCGCGGTGACGGCGGGCGAGGTGGCCGTCGGCAGGCCGATGACGGTGGAGGCGGACGAGGACGCGGAACAGGTGCTGCGGGTGATGGAGCAGTACCAGGTGCGCCGCCTGCCGGTGATCAACCACCCCGAGCACCAGCTGGTCGGGATGATCACCGAGGCGGACATCGCCCACGGGCTGCCGCAGGCCAGGCTGGCGGAGTTCGTGTCGGCGGTTTGCGCGGACGAACCGCCCGTCCACCCCGCGGTGACCGGGCCCGGTCAGGCGAGCGCGTAGACGGTGGTGGCGTGCGCGGCCGGCTCCTCGTCGCCCTCGGCGGTGAGCGTGATGTCGAGGAAGGCGATCCGCCGGCCGAGCTTGGTCACCCGGGCGTGCACCAGGACGTCCCGCTCGGCGACGGCGCGCTGGAAGGTCGTCGACTGCTGGACGGTGGTCATCGGCCCGAAGCCGCCACGGGCCGCCCGCCCGGCGCGACCACTCGCGCGGGGGGCGGGGGCC
>NZ_JBFBDY010000750.1:0-2756 GCF_040683475.1 Kitasatospora sp. NPDC093558
CGCCGAACTGGTCACGATCGACTGCATCGTGCCGTAGTAGTCGCTGAACCGCTTGTCGTCCCCGGGAAAGTCACGCGCGTATTGGCCGGCGGTCAGCAGGGGTGAGGTGCGGATCGTGCTCTTCAGCAGGGTGAGGGTGCAGTTGACGCCCGTGAACGGTCCAGTGACGCAGGGGACGCTGAGCGCGACGTTCTTGATCCGCCGGAAGTAGTGGCCCGGCCCGTCGAGGTCGAACAGCGCCTCCGGGAGCGCCACAGTGCACCGTCCGGTCCTGCGTAGCTTGATCAGGGCCAGCGGGTCGACCTGGGCGAGGCTGACGTGTTTGGTGAGTTCGAGCTCGCGGTGGTTGAGCTCCTGGTAGGTGACCTCCATCCGCTTGAGGTCGAAGTGGAGCTTCTCCCCGGCGAGCAGGCCCTCCTTGCCGGTCAGGTACCCGTACTCCAGACAGCTCAGCTCCTGGTCGCCCAGCTCGTGCTGCAGTGCGCGTTCGGCCCGCTTGGCGGCGTCGAAGGCGAACTGGAAGCTGCGTGCGTAGAGGCTTTTCAGCTCGCGTTTCATCCAGGTGTAGAAGGCCTGGTTGCTGGTCTTGCGCAGCTTCGCCGTCTCCTCGGCGTTGAGGAACGCCTCGATCTCCTTGGCGTGCTTGATCAGCTGCTGGTGGTTCTGCAATTCGGAGTTGGCCGTTGCCTCCCGGATCTGTGCCGCACGAAGCTGCTTGATGATCTGGTTGATCTCGCCGGCTGCCTGGTTGCTGTGGAAGGCCCATTCCCGCTGCCGGCGGGCGATCGTGTCCGTTCGGCCTGAGAGCCGTGCTGAGTAGCTGGCCTCGTCGGAGGATCCGCGGGCGCTGTGGGAGAGCGCCTGGTAGGCGCTGCCGAGGTTGCTGCCGCCGAAGCTGGTGGAAGGGCCCACGCCGAACGGTTCGGCGTTGATGGAGAAGTTCGGCAGAACGGAGGCTACCGACGAGGCGAGTCCCTGGAAGGTCGCCACGTTGCTCTTGGATTGTGCGATGCCAAGACTGCTGGCTTCCGCCCTCTCGAACCGGCTGTCCAGTTGTCCGGCCTGTTCAACGGCCCCGAGGCCGGGGCTGTCCGGTGAGATGTCGACGTCGAGGGCTCGTCCGGTCATGGCAGGCTCGGTGGCGGTGAGCTTGAGCGCCTTGAGCTCCTTCGGGTCCATGGCGGCCAGCGCGGGGATGCCGGCGTAGATCTCGGCGTCCGTGCGGCCGAGCTGGCGCTCGTAGAAGGCGTACCGTACCACGGCCAGGTCGAGGCCGCGCAGCAGCGCCTCCCGGCTTTTCACCGCCTCCTGCAGCTGCCCGTACCGGACCTGCTCGGCCGACTCCAGGGCCGCGCGTTCGTGGCCCGCGCGAAGGAGGGCCAGCGCTTCGCCGTCCTGCTTCTCGATCGCGGCCAGAATTCCGGCGCCCAGTGCCTTCACCTCCTGGACGAGTTCGGTCGCCTTCTGGGCGAGGGCGGTGTATCGAATCAGTGGCAGTGGCTGGTTGATTCCGGTGGTGATCGCGGCCACGTCGAGACCGGCAGCGGTTGCCTTGACGAGCAGCCCCGGGTCGATCGGCGGTTCGAACAGTGCGAGCTGGCGGAAGGTACCCTGCAGGTTGAGGCTGTTGCGGATCTTGAACAGCCGGTCGGCGACGGTTTCCCAGTAGCCGAGGAGCCGGTCGTTGGGCGGCACCTGGAAGTACAGCGCTCTGCCCAGGCCGCGTACGGCGCTCAGCCGTTCGCCGTCACCAGCACCCGCGCCGGGCAGCGGCATCAGGTCGAACGGGACGGCGGCCTCAATGTCCCGCAGCACCACGCCGAATTCCGTGAGATCGTCGCGAAGGTTGGCGTACGTCTGCGGGCGCACGGTGCCCTTCGGCGGTACGGCCTGCGGCCTGGGGCCGAGGATGTTGGCCGCCAGGACGTAGAGGGCCTGCGCCTCGTCGATCGCCTCGCCGGTGTCCTGGCGGAACAGGGAGTCGCCCCAGTCGATCAGGTTGTCCAGGTAGGCCATCACCGTGCGGTACATGTACGCCTGTGGCCGGAACCGGGCGACCAGGTGGGGCCGGAACGGGGCGTCCTGCCAGGCCTCGATGCTCTTGACGGTGTCGGCGAGCAACTGCGGGTCGGCTCCGGTCGCCAGGTTGGTGAGCACGTCCTCGATCCGGCTGACGTCGGTCTCCTGGAACGGTCGGACCTTCCAGAACCGCTGCGGCGTGGGGTCGTCACTGTTGTCTGTGGGGTCAAAGAGGTAGTGGAACCAACGCTGGGCGTCGGCGTACCGCTGGTTCTTGCTCAGATGCACCGCGATCGTCATCGGCACGTGGAAGAACAGCTCCCAGTTGTACGCCGCGTACGCGCCGCTGGAGCTGAAGTCGAGGTCCTTGACCGGGTAGGGCAGTTGGACTGTCTTCGGGTCGGGCTTGTGCGCGGCCTCGAAGAACTGCTGGAACAGCAGCGGGCGCGCCTTGCTGCTGAGCACGACTGCCTGGGTTCCGGCGCCGATCGTGCACCGGGTCCCGCCGTCGAGGACGACGACCGTGCCGGCGGGCAGTGTGGCGGCCTTTCCCGAGTACAGCGTGAACGCCGCTGGGGCGGTGAGTCGGACTTTTGTCGGTCCGGCGGCCGAGGCGTCGAGCCCGCCGACCGCCAAGGTGCTCCCCGGGGCGGGGGTGTCGGTCGTCCCGTCGGTCAGTACCGCCGTCGCGCCGTCAGGGGCCTGCGCGGCGACCGAGGCATCGAGGTCGAAGGTCG
>NZ_JBFBDY010000751.1:0-2755 GCF_040683475.1 Kitasatospora sp. NPDC093558
GGGGTGCGGGGTGGTCCGCGCGCCGATCCGGGCGCGCATCGCCTCGTCCAGGCCCTCCGTGCTCGCGCCGTGCTCGGCGATGGCGGCCCACGACGGCATCGGCAGCCGGCCGTCGACCACCGAGGCGTCGGCCCAGGCGCGGTAGTCGGGCTGCCACAGGTCGTACAGCGAACCGCCGTCGACCATCGGCCCGCTGTCCAGGTAGACCACGCGGCGTACGCGCTCGGGCATCCGGTCGGCGACCCCGCCGACCGGGGCGCAGGCGCCGCTGTGCGCGACCAGCACCACGTCGTGCAGGTCCTCGCGGACCAGCCGGCCGGCCAGGTCGGCGATGTGGTCCTCCAGTCCCAAGTCGCCCTGCTCCCCGGCCCGTTCGGCGAGCCCGGGCAGGCTCACCGCGTACACCGTGTGCCCGGCCGCGCGCAGCGGCGCCGCGACCTCGTCCCACGCCCAGGCACCGAGCCAGAAACCGGGGACCAGTACGAACGTGCTCATGGTGGATCGCTCCTCCGCGTCGGCGGGTACCCGGGGCCGGTCCCCCGTCGCCGACGACTCTAGGATCGAATCCGGACAGAATCCGCCCGGATCGGAAGGGGAGCCGATGGACCACCCGGTCAGTCGCGTGCTCGCCCTGCTGGAGCTGCTCCAGGACCACCCGGGCCTGACCGCGCCCGAACTCGCCGCCCGCCTGGACGTCGACGAGCGCACCGTCCGCCGCTACACCGCCCGCCTGGCCGCGCTCGGCATCCCCGTGCGCGCCGACCGCGGCCGCTACGGCGGCTACCGCCTGCTGCCCGGCTACCGCCTCCCGCCCCTCATGCTCACCGCCGACGAGGCCGCCTCCGTCGTCCTCGGCTTGCTCGCCGGGCGCAGCACGGGCCTGACGGTGGGGGAGCGGGCCGCCGGGACGGCGCTCGCGAAGATCCAGCGGGTGCTGCCGCCCGCCCTGCGCGAGCGGATCGACGCCGTCGAGGAGACCCTCGGCCTGAGCGCCGCGCCCGCCGCAGGGCCGAGTCCGGCCGCCGCCGCGCTGTTCACGCTGGCCGACGCGGCCCGCCGCCGGCGCCGCGTGCTGCTGGTCTACCGCGACCGCGAGGACCGGCCCAGCGAGCGCGAGTTCGACCCGTACGGCCTGGTGTTCCACTCGGGCCGCTGGTACACCACCGGGCTCGACCACCGCAGCGGCGAGGAACGCACCTTCCGCCTGGACCGGATCGTCCGGGCCGAGCCGCGCGAGGCCGGCTTCGAGCCGCCGGACGACGTCGACCCGGTGCGGCGCGTCGTGGAGTCGCTGGCGGCGGCGCCGTGGACGCACCGGGTGGAGGTGGAGCTCGGCATGACGCTCGCCGAGGCGCGCGTGCGCCTGCCGTGCGCGCATCACCAGCTTGGCGAAGTCCCGCAGCGTCCCGGCCACCTGGTCCCACTGCGGCGCCTCGGCGTGCGCCGCGAGCGCGCGCTCACGGGCGGCGTCGGCCGCCTCCCAGCGATCGGCGTGGGCGAGCGCGAGGGAGGCCTCGCAGGCGACCATGGTGTGCGTCGATTGGTCCTCCCAGCCCGCGACGGCGTCGGCGAGGCGCAGGTACTCCTCGGCCGCGTCGCGGTACTCCTCCAGCACGAACAGTCCGCGCGCGAGGTCGAGCCGGACCTGGGCCATCAGCCGCTCGTCCAGCTCCGGGGCGGCGGCGTCGAGCAGCACCGACTCCAGCACGGCCACCGCGTCCGCCGCCCGGCCGCTGCCGCGCAGCAGGTCGGCCAGCTGCAGCCGCACCTGGGCGGCCTCCTCAGCCGCGGGCCTGCCCTTGCGGTCGAAGCGCGCGGCGGCCTCCGACAGGGCCCGGACCGCCGCGCCGTCGTCGCCGGTCTGCGCGCTCGCGTGGCCGAGCATCATGTACGTCGGCGCGAACGGGTAGGAGTCGTCACCCCAGCGGGCGGCCTCGGCCAGCGCCCGGTGGAACACGTCGACGGCCTGGGCCGGTTCGCCGCTCTGCAGCAGCACCTGGCCGAGCAGGCCGAGCACCCGCGGTGTCTGCCAGGGCAGTTCGGCGGCATCCAACTGGGCCATGACCTCGCGGAGTTCGGCCGCAGCCTCGGCCATCCTGCCCTGCCGGGCGGCGGCGTCGGCGGCGTACTGGCGCGAGGTGGCCGCCCGGCGGGCCGAGCCGAGCGCGGTGCTCTCGGCCCGGTAGGCGCCGACGGCCTCCTCGAACCGGGCGACGGCCTCGGCCGGCGGCTCGGGCAGGGCGGCGATCAGGTCGTGGTGCGCGGCGAAGGCCCGGCACTGGAGGACGATCAGGTAGTCGTCGTCGCTCATGCCGCCCGTGGCGCGCAACTCCCTTGCACGGATGAGTGCTTCGTCGAGCGCGGGCCAGTCGGCGGCCAGGCCCTCGACCTCGCCGAGCTCGACGACGAGGGTGCGGGTGCGCACCATGAGGGCCTGGCCGATCAACTCCTCCTGCTCGAACAGGTCGGCGGCGGCGAGTAGTTGGGCCTTGCCTGCGGCGTGGTCGTCGCGGTCCAGCGCCTCGTGGGCGCGCTGCTCGGCGAGTTCGGCGCGCAGCCGGCCCGCGGTGCCCGTCGCGGTGCCGTCCTCGTGCGCGTAGCCGTCGGCCTCGAAGCGCTCGGCGATCCGGCGCCAGAGCCGGTCGGCGTCCGGGTGTCCGACGAGGTCCAGTTCGCGGGCGCGGACCACGAGGGCGGCGAACTCCTCGGGCTCCGGCTCGACTTCGCGGCGCGGCGCGGGTACGGCGGCCGGGGC
>NZ_JBFBDY010000752.1:0-2750 GCF_040683475.1 Kitasatospora sp. NPDC093558
ATCAGCTTGTTGGTGGGGTAATGGCCTACCAAGGCGACGACGGGTAGCCGGCCTGAGAGGGCGACCGGCCACACTGGGACTGAGACACGGCCCAGCGATCCGGTACCCGCCGCGCGCCGAGTACAGCGTCAGCGCCTCGACCGGACAGAAGTCGACCGCCTCGCTCAGCTCGTCCGTCAACTCCGCGCCGCCCACGCCGTATCCGGCCACCGGCTCGGCCAGGCCCTCGGCGCCGAGCGCCAGCGAGCCGGGCGCGCTCAGGGCGCACATCCCGGAGCCGATGCAGCGGTCCCGGTCGACGTGCACGACGACCGCCACCACGCCCCGCGCCGGCCCGCCCGCCCCGCGACCGCCCGCCTCGCGACCGTCCGCCGCCGGCCCGCCCACCTCGCGACCGCCCGTCACCAGGCCACCTGCAGCGAGTTCGGACTGCGGGTCAGCAGCCCGCGCCGCCAGTCGATCGACGCCGTCGGTCCGGTCAGCCGCAGAGCGGGCAGCCGGCGGGCCAGCCGGTGGAGGGCGAGTTCGAGCTCCATCCGGGCCAGCCACGCGCCCAGGCAGTGGTGCGGACCGGCGCCGAAGGTGTACATCGGCGCGACGAGCGGGGAGAACAGCTCGGTCAGCAGGTCCCCGGTGAAGACGTCCGGGTCCATGTTGGCCGCGTTGGTGTCGGCGGCGACCACGCTCCCGGCCGGAATGACCACCCCGCCGATCTCGACCTCCTCCACGGTGCGCCGCAGCAGTCCGGGGAAGTAGTCGGTGTCCCCGAGCGGCACCGCCCGCAGCAGCTGCTCGGTCGCGGCGGCGGCACTGGCCTCGTCGGCGGCCAGCCGCTGCCAGGCGTCGCGCCCGTCGCCCAGGAGGTAGACGAGGGCGTTGCCGAGGGACGTCATCGTGGTCTCGTGCCCGGCGACGACCAGCCCGATCACGAGCGTGACCAGCTGCCCCTCGGTGATCGAGCCGTCCTCGGCGGCGGCCGCGAGCAGGCTGCTGACGAGGTCCTCGCCCGGGTTGGCGCGCCGCTCGGCGATCACGGCGGCGCCGAACTCGGCGAACTCGCCCATCGCGGTGACGATCGCCTCGGCGCTGTACGCGGTGGTGGAGAGCGCGTGGTCGCTCCAGTGCGCGAGCCGCTTGCTGTCCAGGTTGTCCAGCCCCATCAGCCGGCTGATCACCGCGACCGGCAGCGGGCGGGTGTAGCCGGCCACGATGTCGGCCGGGTTGCCGTGGTCGATCAGCTCGTCGATCAGGCCCTCGATCACCGAGGCCACCCAGGGCCGCCAGCGCGCGATCGCGCGCGGCGTGAACGCCCGCTGCACGGTGCGGCGCAGCCGCTGGTGCTCGCTGCCGTCGATGTTCAGCATGCTGTTCGGATCGTCCAGCAGGTTGGGCGCGTTGGTGAGCGGCGGCGCGTCCGGCGCGTACAGCGGGGCGCGGCCGAGCCGCGGGTCGGTGAGCACCTGCCGCACGTCGGCGTGCCGGCTGACCAGCCAGACCGGGGTGCCGGTGGGCAGCGCGGCGAGCCGGGGCGGGCCGGCCTCGGCGTGGCGCGGGCAGTGCAGCGGAGTGAGCGGGGCGGGGCCGGTGCCGGCACCGGTCGCACTGTTCTCGGCGGACATCCGTACTCCAGACTCCAGGGCGGTGGGCCGCACGGGCGGCCCGGCGGGGGGTGGAACCGGGGAGGTGCGGGGGACGGGTGGGGCGGGCCGGCTGATGGCTCGGCTCTGGCCGGCGGGACCGGGGTCCAAGGGTCGGGACGAAGGGCGGACGGGACCGGGGTCCGGGTCGAACGGGCGGGACCAGGTCGAACGGGCCGGACCTGGTCGGAGGGTGGGACCGGGTCGAACGGGTCGGGCGCGCCGATCGTGACGGGTGCGCCGATCGTGACCAGCGCACCGATCATGACGGGGTGTGCTGCGTGACGGGGTGTGCTGAGCGTCATCGCGTGGACCGCTTCTGCTACGACCGTACGTGGGCGGCGGTCCGCGCGTCTGCGGTACTTCCGGCCAACACCGATGCTTTCCGGGCACTTCGGCGCGCACTCACGGGCGCCCGGCGCCGGCCGTGCGCCCCCGGTCGAGCTGGGCCGCAAGCGCCGCCGGGTATGCCGCCGTCATATCCCGTGAGCAGGACGAACGGTGGTCCCGCCGGGCGGGCCCGCCCGCCGGGAGGGCCGGGGCGTGGACGATACGCTTCGTGGGCAAGTGGTTCGACGCAGGTCACGCCGGGTGCGAAGGCGCCCCGGCCGACGGAGGTGGAAACGGATGGCCCAGCAGGTCAAGGCAGTCATCGCGCGCGCCAAGGGCGCCCCTGTGGAGGTGACCACGATCGTCGTGCCCGACCCTGGCCCGGGCGAGGCCGTCGTCCGGATCCAGGCCTGCGGCGTGTGTCACACCGACCTCCACTACCGCGAGGGCGGCATCAACGACGAGTTCCCGTTCCTCCTCGGCCACGAGGCCGCGGGCGTCGTCGAGTCGGTCGGCGAGGGCGTCACCGAGGTCGCCCCGGGCGACTTCGTCGTCCTCAACTGGCGCGCGGTGTGCGGCCAGTGCCGGGCGTGCAAGCGCGGCCGTCCGCAGTACTGCTTCGACACCCACAACGCGAAGCAGAAGATGACCCTGCTGGACGGCACCGAGTTGTCCCCGGCGCTCGGCATCGGCGCGTTCGCCGAGAAGACCCTCGTCGCGGCCGGCCAGTGCACCAAGGTCGACCCGGCCGCCGAGCCGGCCGTCGCGGGCCTGCTGGGCTGC
>NZ_JBFBDY010000753.1:0-2745 GCF_040683475.1 Kitasatospora sp. NPDC093558
GTGCAGGCCGGGGTGGGTGGAGCTGGAGGAGACGGAGAAGCCGAGGCCGATGTTGCCGCTCTTGTCCTGGGCGATCGAGCCCATCCAGCGGTACTTGGAGTCCGGCGCGTACGTGCCCTGCTGGTACACCGTCGGGTCGCCGGCGGCGTTCGGGCGCAGCTCGTACCAGCGCACGCCGCCCGAGGTGCCGGCGGCCACGGAGTGGTCGACAACGTAGGACTCGTGGTCGCCGAAGTTGCGGTAGGCGAGGCGGAACATCATCCGGTCGCCGAGCGAGTCGAGCTGCTGGGTGGTGCCGGTCTGCGGGATGCAGGTGCCGGTGCTGCCGCACAGCGGGCTGTAGTTGGCGACGGTGAGGCTGCCAGGGCCGGTGAAGGTGGTGTTCGCCGGGGTGGCCCAGTCGACGTGGAACTTCCAGGTCGCCAGCGAGGTGTTGGTGGTGCCCATGCCGAGGACGAGCTCGGGCTCACCGGCCGGCGGCTGGGTGGTGCTGTCCAGGTCGGCGCCGAGCAGGCCGCCGTACGTGGAGCTGGTGTCGAAGCACTGCTGGGTGGCGGCACCGCCGCTCAGCATCGAATTGCGGTCGTACGCGCAGACCTTGGCCCCGTTGAAGCTGTTGTTCGGGAACATGTTGAAGGTCGTGTAGTACGCGTCCGGCCACACCGACATCTTCGGGTAGTCGGGGAAGGAGTCGTACTGGAAGGCGTACCGGTAGTACGCGCCGGTGGCGTCGTTGGTCTGGGAGACCGCCACGCACTCGTAGTACGGGCCGGAGGTGGAGCGCACGTTGGCGAACTGGCTGATCACCCAACGGTCCGCGGCGCGGTCGTAGCGGACCACCGGGTCACCATCGTTGGTGCTCTCACAGGAGCCGCCGAAGCCGGTGAACAGGGTGTTGATGTTGACCGGGCCGTACAGCGCGCTGCCGGACTTGTTGAACACCGCCAGCTGGGTGTTGACGGTCTGCACGATCTGCGTGGTGGAGACCGCCGCGTTGTCGTCCGACGGCGTGCCGGAGAACGAGAACGTGCCGGACGGGCCGGTGAAGCCGACGCCAATGCCGTCGAAGCTGTTGTTGCTGGGCGCGAGCGACGGGGTCGCGGTCCCCTGCACCACCGGGTCGGGCACACTGCTCAGCGGCGGGTGAGGCAGCTGCTCCTCCGGCCCGTCGTCCTTGTGGTCCTTGTGCGGGTTGCCGACCGCCTTGCCCGGGATGTCCCGCAGTGGCTTGGAGGCGTCATGCTTCACGGCGGGGCCGGACTCGGCGGGCTTGGCCGACGCGGCTGCGGCGGCAACCGGCGCGGCGTGCGCGGCGGTGGTGCCGACGAGGGAGGGGAAGGCGGTCAGGGCCAGGACGGAGCTCGCGGCGAGTATTCGCCGCAGGTGGGCCTGGTCACGGCAATTCCCTTGTGGGGGTGGGGGCCTGGCGGCCCAGGTGGGGGAAGTGGGCACGACGCACCCGATCGATGGGCGTCGACGGCCAACCGATGTGCGGGGAGGAGCAGTTGAGCGGCAGCCACCGACGGGTCGATCAGGCGTGTTCGGCAGCCCTCGGACGACGACACCGGAGCGACCGGCTGCCATCGCTGCGCGACGCTATTGCCGTCGCGCACGGAGGGTCAAGATTCCTGAACGTTCGCTGAGTTCAAGTGGATGACAACTGTATTTTCCGTGTATGGAGGTCTCGACCAGTGCGCCCCGCCCGAGGCCGCTCGACCAGGAACTCAGCCCGGCCCATCACGACAATGCGCGAGCGAAGAACGGGCGTTGACGATGCCGACGTGACGCACGTCACCTCACCAGCCGTACAGGTCGGGAGATCCTGCACGCCATCCGGTCAGACGACGTCGAAGTTGCCGAGACACGCCTCGCCGACACGGGGCAGCCGGTGACGGTGGCGCCGTCCGGGCCGGTGGCGTCCACCGGCACCGGGGTGGCGGGGACGGTCAGGGGGGCGGTGTGGTGTCGATGACCGCAGGCCACAGTCCGGGACGCGCCCTCACGGCCGCGAACTAGCCGCTCCGAGCGTCCGGACCGGTTGCATCGATCGGCGTACCGATGGCCCAGGACGACACCGTTCTCGCTGCACGCGACCGCCGCCCGTGACGGCCCGGCAGAGACCGCCGGGGCCGGCTGCCGATCCAGGCACTTATTGCACATAGTATGCAGATGAAAATCTGTGCAAGAAGGGTTGTGACATGGCGGGATCGCCGGTGGTGCTGGGGATCGAGTCGTCCTGCGACGAGACCGGCGCGGGACTGGTCAGGGACGGTGTCCTGCTCGGGCAAGCGGTGGCGTCCAGCATGGACGAGCACGCCCGATACGGCGGGGTGGTACCGGAGATCGCCGCCCGCGCACACGTCCACGCCATGGCACCGGTGGTGGGCGAGGCCCTCGACCGCGCCGGACTCACCCTTGCCGACGTCGGCGCCGTCGCGGTCACCGCCGGGCCCGGTCTGTCCGGTGCGCTCCAGGTGGGGGTCGCGGCGGCGAAGAGCTACGCGTTCTCGCTCGGCATCCCGCTGTACGGGGTGCACCACCTCGCCGGGCACGTCGCCGCCGCAACACTCGACGGCGGGCCGCTGCCCAACCCGTGCATCGTGCTCATCGTCTCCGGCGGGCACACCTCGCTGCTGCTCGTGCGCGACCTCGCCCGCGACCCGATCGTCCACCTCGGTGACACCCTGGACGACGCGGCCGGCGAGTGCTTCGACAAGGTCGCCCGCATCCTCGGCCTGCCCTACC
>NZ_JBFBDY010000754.1:0-2744 GCF_040683475.1 Kitasatospora sp. NPDC093558
CCTCCATCGGGCCGCCCGGCTCGTACCAGGTGCCCGGCCCGTGCAGCATGCCGTACCGCAGGATCACGGCCTCGGGCAGTTCGGCCGCCGCGAGCTCCAGCGCGAGCACGCCGCCGATCGTCGTGGCGCGGGGCTCGGGCGCGCCGGTGTCCAGCGGTTCCTTCTCGTCGGCGGGCTCGTCGCCCGGGCCGTACGCCCAGCAGATCGACTGGGCGACGATCCGGGGGACCGCGGCCCGGCGGGCGGCGTCCACCAGGCTGCGGGTGCCGTCGCGGCGGATCCGGGCGTTGTCGGCCAGGCTGCCGCCGGCGAGGGCCGTCAGCTGGTGGACGACGGCGTCCGGCGCCGCCGCCGCGACGGCCCCGGCGGTGGCTTCGCGGTCGAAGACGTCGAGCCGGACCGCCTCGGCCCCTTGGCCGCGCAGCCACGCGACGCCTTCCTCGGACCGGGAGGCGGCCGTCACGCGGTGACCCGCCCGGTGCAGGAGCGGCACGAGTTGCCGCCCGACGGCGCCGGTCGCACCGGCGAGGAAGACGTGCACGGGAACCACCCTTTCTTCCCGTTCGGCGTGAGGGGCCGTCCGGTGCGGACCCTCGATCACCGATGGCTCATACGATCAAGCTAAGAGCCGAATGGACCAGATCCATAGGCCAATTCGGCAGCAGGGAAGTGGGCCAATCGGTAGGCCGACCGAGCGCGGGCTTGACCTTCTCATCAGCCTTGTCCGCGCCGCCCGCTCGCCTCCCGCCGCCGGCCCGTCGGGTTCACCCCCTGTACGCGGACGGGCACCCTGTGATGACATGTTCGCGTCAGATCCGGGGTGGGGCCCGGGCCGACCGCGCCCGCCCCGGACCCGTGGACGACCGAAAGGGGAAGCTCATGCTGCTCCGCGTGCTGGCCGCGACCGGTGTCGCCGCATCACTCTTCGGCTCACCGGCGTTCGGCGCCGACTCGCTCCCGACCCCGCCCGACCGGATCGTCATCGACGTCGCGACGATCAACGGCTCCGGCTGCCCGGCCGGGACGGCCGCCGTCGCCGTCTCCCCGGACAACACCGCCTTCACCGTCACCTACAGCCAGTACCTCGCCCAGATCGGCGTCGGCTCGAAGCCCACCGACTTCCGGAAGAACTGTCAGCTCAACCTGCGCGTGCACGTCCCGCAGGGCTTCACCTACGCGATCGCCTCCACCGACTACCGCGGCTACGCCCACCTGGAGAACGGGGCGGTCGGAGTCCAGCGGGCCGGCTACTACTTCCAGGGCCAGGCGCAGACCGCGTACGGGACCCACCGCTTCACCGGCCCGCGCGACGACAACTGGCAGGCGACCGACACCGTCGAGGTCGCGGCCCTGGTCTGGGCCCCCTGCGGGGAGGAGCGCAACTTCAACATCAACACCGAACTGCGGGTCGCCGCCGGCACGTCGGACCCGTCCACCACCACGAGCTTCATGACGATGGACTCGACCGACGGCAGCATCAACACCGTCTACCACCTCGCCTGGAAGCTCTGCCCCTGATCCTGATCCTGTGAGGCGCACGGCGGTTGGAGCGCCGCCACGCTCCGACCGCCCGGTGCGCGCCGCCCGGCCGTCCGCCCCGGCGCCGTCCCCCTGGGGACGTGGGGCTACGGCGTGGCGATCACCAGGAGCGTCCGCGCCCGCTCCGGGCCGGACAGGCGGCAGCGGTGCGGGACGTCGCCGCGGTGATGGGCGCTCTGCCCGGCCCGCAGGACGAGGGGATCCTCGCCCTCGATCTCCAGCACCACCTCGCCCTCCAGGACGTAGAGGAAGTCCTCTCCGGGGTGCTCGAACCAGCCCCGCTCGCCCTGGCCGGGCTCGAAGCAGTGCTCGTAAGCCTCCATCAGGGAGCTGCGCCCGCCCGGGATCAGGACGCGGGCCACCTGGCCGGCGGACTCCGTCACCCGGATCACCTGCGGGTCGTCCTCGTGGCTCACCGCGCCGCTGCGGGCCGGCGGGCGCAGGAAGGTGCCGGGCGGCACGCCCAGGGCGTCCGCGATCCGGTAGATCGAGGTGAGGCTCGGGGTGGTGAGGCCGCGCTCCAGCTGGCTGACGAAGGGCTGGGAAAGGCCCGAGCGGACGGCGAGTTCGGCCATGGGGACGCCGAGCTCCTTGCGGCGGCTGCGCACGAGGCGGCCGACGGCGAGGGCCTCGGGAGAGGGTTCGGGGCGGGACACGCTCGTGAACGTACCTCATGGCCACCGGGCGGGCCGAGGCCGTCCGGCGGGTTCCCGGGCGCACCCCGGAACGTTTCGCACGGCTGCAACACGCCGTTGATAAGTGTCGTCAATTATTGATGTCACTTATATCGGACCGTGTCCCGGCCCCGGAGCACACCCGGCGGCCGGTGAGGAGACGAGCGCGTTGCACCCCACCGAATCCCCGCCCCGGAGATCCCCGACTGCCCTCGCCCCGGCGCTCCTCGCGGCCCTCGCCGTCCTCGCCGGGTGGTCCGCCCTCGCCGCCTCCGGCGTCGTCGCGGCCGGCCTACTGCCCACCCCGGCCGCCACCTGGCGCGCCCTCGCCGAGAGCGTCCGCACCGGCACCCTGGGCACCGACCTCGCCGCCAGCCTCGACCGGGCCGGACAGGGCTTCGCGCTCGGCGCCTGCCTCGGCGCCGCGCTCGGCTTCACCACCGGCTACCTGCCGCGCCTGTCCGCCGCCGTCACCCCGGTCGTCTCCTTCCTGCGCCCGATCCCCGCCATAGCACTCGTCCCGCTCGCCAC
>NZ_JBFBDY010000755.1:0-2742 GCF_040683475.1 Kitasatospora sp. NPDC093558
CCCGGCGAGGACGTCGACCTCAAGGACCGCTACGCCTACCCGCTGCCCACCAAGGTGATCTGCGAACTTTTCGGCGTCCCCGAGCACATGCGCCGCGACGTGATGCGCGGCGGCGAGGTCAACACCGAGACGACGATCAACCACGAAGAGGCCGTCGCCAACGTCGAGTCCTGGCACAACGCCATGTACGAGCTCATCGAGATGAAGCGCAAGGAGCCGGACGACGACCTCCTGAGCATGCTCATCGAGGCCCAGGACAACGGCTCCCGGCTCAACCAGTCCGAACTCGCGGGCACTCTCCACCTGATGCTCGGCGCCGGCTCCGAGACCACCACCAACCTGCTCAGCAAGGCCGTCGTCGCGCTGCTCACCCACCCCGAGCAGTTCGCGCTGGTCCGCGACGGGAAGGTGCCGTGGCGGGACGTCATCGAGGAGACCCTGCGGGTCGAGTCCCCGATCGCCCAGCTGCCGTTCCGCTTCACCACCGAGGAGGTGGAGATCGCGGGCGTGCGGATCCCCAAGGGCGACCCGGTGCTGATCGGCTTCGCCGCCTCCGGGCGCGACCGCGGCCGGCACGGCGAGGACGCCGACCGCTTCGACATCACCCGCCCCGACAAGGAGCACCTGTCCTTCGGCTACGGCGTCCACCACTGCCTCGGCGCGCCGCTGGCCCGGATGGAGGCCGCGATCGGCCTGCCCGCGCTGTTCGAGCGTTTCCCCGACCTCGCCCTCGCCGTCCCGGCCGAGGAGGTCCAGCCGCAGGGCACCTTCCTGCTCAACGGCACCGCCACACTGCCCATCCGCCTGACACCCGCCGTCTGACCGCTGCTAAGGAGCTTCATGAACGCGAACGCCCCGGCCCGTGCGGAGCTGGTCCGCCGCGCGGCCGAAGCCGCCCCCGTCCTGCGCGCCAACGCCCCGTGGGGGGACGAGAACCGGCGGCTGCACGAAGAGTCCCTGGCGGCGCTCACCGACGCCGGCCTGTTCAGGATGCGGGTGCCCGCCCGCTACGGCGGCTACGAGACGGACGCCGCGACCTTCGTCGAGGTCATGACCGAGCTCGCGCAGGGCGACGGCTCGGCGGCCTGGAACGTCTCCGCGTGGTCGATCTCGGCCTGGATGGCCGGTCAGTTCCCCGACCACGTCCAGGACGAGGTGTTCGGCTCGGCCGCCGGGGACGTCCGGGTGTGCGGCGTGCTCAGCCCGAGCGCCTCCGCCGTCCCGGCCGCCGACGGCGCGGTGGTGAACGGCGCCTGGCAGTTCATCAGCGGTGCCCACCACAGCCAGTGGCAGGTGGCCCTCGCGATGGGTCCGACGCCGGACGGGCAGTCGCAGTGGCCGCTGATGGCGCTGATCCCGCTGTCCGACCTGACGATCGTCGACGACTGGGACACCACCGGCCTGCGCGGCACCGGCAGCGTCACCACCGTCGCCGAGAACGTGTTCGTCCCGCAGGACCGCCTCCTGCCGCTCGCCCTCGTCCTCCAGGACCAGTCCGCCTCCAAGCTCAACCCGGAGTCGGCCCTCTACCGCGCCCCGCTCATCGCGACCGGCTGCACGACGTTCACCGGCACCGCGATCGGCCTCGCCAAGTCGGCGCTCGCGACGTACCTGGACCAGCTCGACAAGAAGATCACCTACACCGAGTACGCGTCCCGGCGCGAGGCCGCCGTCACCCACCTCCAGGTCGCCGAGGCGGCGCTGCGGATCGAGGAGGCCGAGGGCCACGCTGCCCGGCTGGCCGCCCTGGTGGACGCCAAGGGCGCGGCCGGCGAGCCGTGGACGGTCGAGGAGCGGGTGCACGCCCGCGCCTACCTCGGCCGCGTCTTCGACCGCGCCACCCGCACGGCCCGCACCCTCGGCGACGCCAGCGGCGGCGGCTCCCTCTACCTCACCGGCCCGCTCCAGCGCACCGTGCGGGACCTCCACGCGCTGAGCATGCACGCCCTGATGCACTCGACGACGAACACCGAGCTCTACGGCCGCATCCTGTGTGGCCTGGCACCCAACACGATGTACCTGTAGCCGCATTCGCCGCCCCCGGGAACCTCTCCCGGGGGCGGCCTTTCCCGTAGCCGGGCTCCGGGGCCCGCTCTGCCTGTCCGTGGGGCGTTCGGCGTCGTCTGAAAACCGCTTGCTCCCCGATCCGCCTGCTTGGTGGGATGCAGGGGTTTCGACGGCGGGAGGGGACGGCTTGGCGGTGTTCGGGTGTGCGGGTTGCGGTGCGGTCCTGACGGCGGCGGTGTCGGAGGTGGCGTTGCCGGTCCACCTGGCCGACACCTACTGGGAGGAGCTGCACCCGCCACTGCTGGAGTCCGGGACTTACGCCGTCGACCCCGCGCCGGACGGGCCGTCGGACACCATCCTCCTCGCGCCCGGCGACATGCGCGGCACCACGCTGATCCTCGAGCGGGCCGGAGGCTACTGCATGGGGATCGACGGGAGGGACGGGCCGAACCTCGCCTGCCTGGGCTGCGATCTGCCGGTCGGAACGAGGATGGACGACTGCGGGTACTGGCAGGTCGTCCAGCTCGTCCCGCAGGCGGTGGTGCGGCTGCCCGGCCCGCCGGAGCGGCCGATCACGGATTGGGCGGAGCTGCTGGCCGACGGCGCACTGTCGCACCGGCTGAGCGACTACCGGGACATCCCGGCGGGCGTGGCTCTCGCCCACGTGGTGGTGGCCGCCGGGGGCGCGCCGGTCGAGGTGGCGCCCGGGCCGGTCGCCGACCTCCTCGGCCGGGC
>NZ_JBFBDY010000756.1:0-2739 GCF_040683475.1 Kitasatospora sp. NPDC093558
ATCACGTCGGCGTCGTGCGCGGTGTGCAGACGGTGCGCGATGGCGATGACCGTCCGCCCCTCCAGCACCCGGGAGAGCGAGCGCTCCAGGTGCCGGGCGGCGCGCGGGTCGAGCAGCGAGGTGGCCTCGTCCAGCACGAGGGTGTGCGGATCGGCCAGCACGAGCCGGGCCAGGGCGAGCTGCTGGGCCTGCGGCGGCGTCAGCGCGGCACCGCCGGAGCCGACCTCGGTGTCCAGGCCCTCCGGGAGGGCGTCCACCCAGCCGCCGGCGTCCACCGCGTCGAGCGCGGCCCGCAGTTCGGTGTCGTCGGCCCCGGGCGCGGCGAGCCGCAGGTTGTCCCGCAGCGTGCCCACGAAGACGTGGTGCTCCTGGTTGACCAGCGCCACCTCGGCCCGGACCCGCTCGGCCGGCATCCGCGCGAGCGCCGCGCCGCCGAGCGTGACGCTGCCCCGGCCGGGCGCGTAGATCCCGGCCAGCAGCCGCCCGAGGGTGGACTTGCCCGCCCCCGACGGCCCGACCAGCGCCACCCGGCTGCCGGGGGCGACGTCCAGGCTGATCCCGTGCAGGACGTCCGCGCCCTCGCGGTAGCCGAACCGCACGTCCGTGGCCTCGACCCGGCGGCCGTCCGGGCGCGCGCCCTCGTCGCCCTCGTGCTCCGGCACCTCGCGGACGCCGACCAGCCGGGCCAGCGAGGCCTGCCCGATCTGCAGCTCGTCGTACCAGCGCAGGATCAGGTCGACCGGGCCGGTGAGCATCTGCGCGTACAGCACGCCGGTGGTCAGCTGGCCGACGGTGATCCACCCGCGGAGGGTGAACAGGCCGCCGAGCAGCAGCGTGGCCAGCACGGCCGAGGTGTAGACCGCGTCGATGGTCGGGAACCACATCGAGCGCAGCCACAGCGTGTACCGCTCCCAGGCCAGCCACTCGCCCAGCTTGCGGTCCGTCAGCCGGACCCGCTGGTCGCCCAGGCGCAGCGCCTCGACCGTCCGCCCGGCGTCCACCGTCTCGGCGAGCACGGTGTTCACCGCGGCGTAGCCGGCCGACTCGTTGCGGTAGGACTGCGGCGCGCGCCGGAAGTACCACCGGGAACTGGCCAGCAGCAGCGGCAGCCCGACCAGCGAGGTGAGCGCGAGCAGCGGCGAGGTGACCAGCAGCGCGCCGAGCACGAGCAGCAACGACACGACGGCGACGGCGAGTTCGGGCACCGCCTCGCGCACGGACTTGTCCAGCCGGTCGATGTCGGTGGTGCCCCGGGAGACGAGGTCGCCGGTGCCGGCCCGCTCCAGGACGCCGGTGGGCAGCGCGACCGAGCGGACCAGGAAGTCCTCGCGCAGGTCCGCGAGGACCCGCTCGCCGAGGATCGCGCCGCGCATCCGGGAGCAGCCGGTGAAGGCGGACTGCACCGCCAACGCCAGCAGGTACCAGGCGACGGCCACCCCGATGGCGGCCCGCGCGGAGTCCGAGGCCAGCGACTCGACCAGCCCGCCGAGCACCCACGGCCCGACCAGCCCGGCCAGCGTGGCCACCGAGTGCAGCGCCACCACCCCGGAGAAGGCCCCGCGGTGGCGCCGCGCGAGCAGCCGCAGGTACGCGCGCACGGCGGCCGGGGAGCCGACCGGCAGGGTCGCGGCCGGCCCCTGCTCCTGATGCAGAGGGGGCTTCATGACGTACTCCTCACGTGCGTCGCAGGACAGTTGGGCGCAGGACGGCTAGCAGCAGGACGGCCGACGAACGTGCTCACGCGGCCCCCTCCCCGGCCCCCACCGAAGCCGCCTCGGGGACAGCCGCTTCGGGAGCGGCCTCCTCGTCGCGGGTGACCACCGCCCGGTACGCCGGCTCCGCCCGCATCAGGTCGCGGTGCCGCCCGGCCACGACCGCCCGGCCGTCGCGGACCAGCACCACCCGGTCCGCCTGGTCGAGCAGCAGCGGACTGGTCGCGAACACCACCGTGGTGTGCCCGTCCCGCACCTCCCGCAGCCCGGTGGCGATCCGCGACTCGGTGTGGGCGTCGACCGCGCTGGTGGGCTCGTCCAGGACGAGCACCGGCGGGTCGGCCAGCAGCGCGCGGGCCAGCGCGAGCCGCTGGCGCTGGCCGCCGGACAGCGACCGGCCGCGCTCGGTGATCCGGGCGTGCATCGGGTCTCCCCCGCACTCCGGCGAGCCCTCCGCCAGGGCCTCCAGCACGTCGTCGCAGCGGGCGGCCGCGAGCGCCTCGGCCACCGGCACCCGGCCCGAGGACGGGATGTCGAACAGCCCGGCCAGCGTGCCTGAGAGCAGCACTGGCTCCTTGTCGTGGACCAGCACCGCCGCCCTGGCCTCGGCCAGCGGCACCGCGTCCAGTTCCGTCCCGCCGAGCCGGGCCGAGGGCTGCTGCTCGTCCTCGGCCGCCGGGACGTGCCCGCCAAGCCGCTCGGCGAGCGCTCCGGCGAAGTCCGGGTCGCCGCAGACCACGGCGGTCAGCTCACCGGCCCGCGCGGTCAGCCCGGTCACCGGGTCGTGCAGGTCGGCATTGCCCGGCCGGGACAGCGAGGCCTCGGCCGCGGCGCTGGTCCGGCGCAGCGAGAGCACCCGGACGGCGCGGCCCGCCGAGACCCGGGCGACGCTCCAGGCGTGCGCGGCCTCGCCGAGGATCCGCAGCGGCGCCGCCAGGAAGGCGGTGGCACCGTACACGGCGATCAGGGTGCCGACGGAGAGCTCGCCGGCGGCCGCCAGCCGGGCCCCGTACCAGGTGACGCCGAC
>NZ_JBFBDY010000757.1:0-2721 GCF_040683475.1 Kitasatospora sp. NPDC093558
CCCGGCTGCTCCACGGCGGCAAGGCGCTGTCCCAGACCGGCGGCCACGGCGACCTGCGCCCGCTCGGCGACGACTCGCTGCCCTGCTGCGAGTCCCGCCCCAACTTCGGCCGGATCGCCGACGGCGTGGACGCCGTGCGGGCCGCCGCCCGTGACGAGTTCCGCAAGGGCGCCCGCCACCTGAAGGTCCTGCTCTCCGGAGGCGTCGCCTCCCCGCACGACGAGATCGACGCCGTCCAGTACAGCGAGGAGGAGATCCGCGCGGCCGTCGAGGAGGCGGAGAACCACAACCGCTACGTCACCGTGCACGCCTACCACCCGCGCGCGATCGACCGGGCCCTGCGCGCCGGCGTGCGCTGCGTCGAGCACGGCAACCTGCTGGACGACACGACGATCGCCCTGCTGCTGGAGAAGGACGCCTTTCTGGTGCCCACCCTGGTCGCCTACGAGCAGACCGCGAAGCTCGGCGCCCGCTCCGGCCTGCCGCCGGCCTCGATCGGCAAGCTGGCGCAGGTGCGCGAGCACGGCCTGGCCGCCCTGGAGCGGGCCCACCACGCGGGCGTCAACCTCGTGTACGGCAGCGACCTGCTCGGCCCGCTGCACCCGGCGCAGCTGGAGGAGTTCACGATCCGCGCCGAGGTGCAGCCGCCCGCGGACGTCCTGCGCTCGGCGACCACGACGGCGGCCCGGCTGCTCGGCATGGCGGGGGAGATCGGCACCCTGGCCCCGGGCGCGCACGCCGACCTGCTCGTCGTCGACGGCGACCCCCTGGCGGACCTCACCGTGCTGACCCGCCCGGAGCGCCACCTGAGGCACGTGATCAAGGCCGGCGAACCCGTCTGACAAAAGCGAGGGCGGGCGCTCGGAATCCCGAACGCCCGCCCCTCTGAAGCAACTTGCCTACTTGTTCCCACGCTTCGCGAGGAAGGCCTCGACCTCGTCCCGGATCTCCGGCGTGTCCAGCCCGCGCACGGTCATCGTCGTGCGGCGGCGCAGCACGTCGTCCGCCGTGTACGCCCACTCGTTCTCGGCGGCGTAGGCGACCTGGGCCCACACGTCCGGGCCGTCCTCGTGGATCGGCCGGCCGAGCTCCGGGTTCTCGTCGATCATGCGGGCGATGTCGAAGGACAGGGTGCCGTAGTGGCTGGCGAGGTGCTTGGCCACCAGCGGCTCCATGCGCGAGCCGGGCTCACGGTCGATCAGCAGGCGGTGCGCGACGGCGTTCGGCGCGCCGACGCCCGGCAGCGGGACGGTCGGGGCGATCGGGGACATGTCCTCGGCGAGGCCGGTGCCGGGCACGTGGGCCAGCTTCTCCAGCACGGCGCGGCCGATGTGCCGGTAGGTGGTCCACTTGCCGCCGGAGACCGACAGCATGCCGCCGCGGCCCTCGGTGACGACGGTCTCGCGCTTGGCGGCGGCGGTGTCGCCGGGGCCGCCGGGCAGGACGCGCAGGCCCGCGAAGGAGTAGGTGATCAGGTCGCGGTCGAGGTGCTCGTCGCGGATCGCGTGTGCGGCCTCGCCCATGATCTGGTCGATGTCGGCCTGGGTGGCGCGGACGTCCTTCGGGTCGCCGGTGTACTCCTCGTCGGTGGTCCCGAGCAGGACGTGGTCCTCCCACGGGATGGCGAAGGAGACGCGGTACTTGTCGATCGGGATGGTCAGCGCGGCGCGCCACGGCGAGCGGCGCTTGACGACGACGTGCGCGCCCTTGGAGAGGCGGATCGACGGCGCGGCGCCGGAGTCCTCCATGGTGCGCAGGTGGTCGACCCACGGGCCGGTGGCGTTGAGCACCAGGCGGGCGTTGACGCCGAACTCGCTGCCGTCGAGGCGGTCGCGCACCTCGGCGCCGGTGACCCGGCCGGCGGTGAAGCGCAGGCCGGTGACCTCGGCGTGGTTGAGCACGACGGCGCCGGCGTCGACCGCGGCGCGGACGGTCATCACGGCGACGCGCGAGTCGTTCATCTGGTGGTCGCCGTAGACGGCCACCGAGCGCAGGCCCTCGGTGCGCAGCGCCGGTACCTGCTGGGCGGCGTGGGCGGCGGTGGAGACGCGGCCCATGCCGTCGCGGAAGGCGGACAGCGCGGAGTACAGGAACACGCCGGCGCCGAGCTTGGCCGCGCCGTGCGGGCCGCCCTTGTAGACCGGGACGAAGAAGGTCAGCGGGTTGACGAGGTGCGGGGCCACGTCGGTGGAGAGCGCGCGGCGCTCCTTGTGGTTCTCCGCGACCAGCTTGACCGCGCCGGTCTGCAGGTAGCGCAGGCCGCCGTGGACGAGCTTGGAGGAGGCGCTGGAGGTGGCGCCGGCGAAGTCGCCGGCGTCGACCATGGCGACCTTCAGGCCGGCCTGGGACGCGGTCCAGGCGACGGCCGTGCCGAGGATGCCGCCCCCGATCACCAGCAGGTCGTAGGTGGCCTTGCCGAGCAGCTCGCGGGTCTCGGCGCGGGAGGCGGTGCGGCCGGCGGTGCGCTCGGCGCCCAGGGTCGGGATGGTTGCCATGGTGGTTGTGTACGGCGCGCTGGTCGGGCTGCGCCGTTACTCCTCTCGTGTGCTGTGCGGCCCCTGCGGAGAGGCCGGTCGGCCCGTTGCGGCGGGCCGATAAAAACGCGATGACACCAGCTGTTCGGACAGCGGGCGGGCGGGGGGGGGCGGGGGGGCCGGGCGGGGGGGGGGGAGGTGGTGGGCGAGGTCGGCGAGGATCGGTGGGCGAGGTCGGCGAGGATCG
>NZ_JBFBDY010000758.1:0-2721 GCF_040683475.1 Kitasatospora sp. NPDC093558
GGCGGTGTCCCAGCGGTCGCCCGCGTAGATGTACGTGGTGCCCGAAGTGCCCTGGACGGTGATGATGTTGGCCGTCTGGCTCCCGTACGTGTTGGTGCCGGGGGCGGCCAGGTCCTTCCAGGCCGACCACGGTCCGCTCGGGGACGTCGCGGTGGCGTAGACGTTGTCGTTGAGGTACCAGCCGGACAGGTGCGACCCCAGCATGTAGTAGATGCCGCCCACCTTCACCATGGCCGGGGACTCAATGCTGCCGCCGCCCAGGAGCGCGACCGAACTGTCCACCGAGAGGTAGTCGGCGGAGAGCTTGTCGATCCGCAGGCCGCCGTTGTTGCGGTCCTCGGTCATCAAGTAGGCGCTGCCGTCGGACTCCTGGAACAGGCCCAGGTCACGGCTGACGTTGCCCAGCGGCCGGAAGCTGCCCCGGTAGGTGTACGGGCCGCACGGCGTGCTGCTGGTCGCCACGCCGGCCTTCGCCTCGGAGTAGTCGGCACTGTCGATGTGAACGTACATCACGTACAGGCCGGTGGACGCGTTGTAGATGACCTTCGGCCGCTCGACGACCCGGTTCGGCCCGAGATCACCGCTGCTCTGCTTGGCCAGTGCCACGCCCTGGTAGGTCCAGGTGCCGAGGTCGCCGGAGGTGTAGCAGGGGATGTCCTGGAACGAGGTGTTGGCCGACGTCTCGCCGGTCTTGTCCTCGCCGAAGCCGTACCAGGTGTTCCCCGCCTTGACGATGCCGAGCCCGTGCAGCTGGAGCGCGTTGCCGTTCTGGTCGGTGCGGGCGCCGCCCAGGGTGAACTGCACCGGGGCCGAGGCCGCCTGGGCCTGTGCGGCGGGCAGCAGCACCGACGCGAGAGCACCGAACAGGGCGAGAACGCCCGCGAGTGCGGTGCGCCACCGGCCGGCCGGTCGGCTGTCGGCTGAAGGACTGCGGAACACAGGTTTCACCTCTCCATGAGGATGTGTCACAGGACCGGAGGGGTCCATGACATGGGATGGATTAAGGCGCAAAGGTCGGGTGCTTGTCCAGAGTTTTGACGACTTCCGCCGAATAACCGCCACTGGAGGCATGATTCATCGGATCTCACAGCAACACACATGGGACGTATAGTCGTTCTGAGCGATCCGGCGCAGCTCCACCCGTGCACGGCACCCCAAGGCCATCCGCGCCGCCGCCACCGTGAAACTTTCACCGATGGGATCGAACCCAGCAGCCGCATCGCCGGGAAGCCGGGACGGGACCCCACGGCCTCTTGACAGCTCACGGTCACTGATGCAGCGTCAGCAGTCCGTGACACAGCCGAAACAAGAGCAGGGGCGGCCCTGCGAGCGCACCGATGATGTGAGCGCTCACACCACGAGGAAAGAGGTTCCATGCTGCGTTCCCGGTACCTGAAGTCCCGCCTGCTCGCCGTACTCCTGGCGGTCGGCGCCGCGTTCGGGGTGAGCCTGTCCGCCGCGCCCCAGGCCGGCGCCGCCTCGCTGACCCGGATCACGGACTTCGGCAACAACCCGACCAACCTGCAGATGTACCTGTACGTCCCGAACAGCGCCAAGGCCAACCCGCCGATCCTGCTGGCGCTGCACGGCTGCCAGGGCTCCGGTCCCTACCTGTACTCCAGCACCGACTTCGGCGCGCTGGCCGACCGGTACGGATTCATCGTCATCTACCCCTCGACCAACCCCGGCGGCAGCTGCTGGGACGTCTCGTCCGACCAGGCGCTGACACGCAACGGCGGCAGTGACCCGGTCGGGCTGATGTCGATGATCACGTACACCGAGCAGCGCTACGGCGGGAACCGCAACGCCGTGTACGTCACCGGCGAGTCCTCGGGAGGCATGATGACGAACGTCATGCTCGCCGACTACCCGGACGTGTTCAAGGCGGGCTCGGCGTTCATGGGCGTGCCCTACCACTGCTTCTACACGGGCACCGTGCGCGGCTGGAACGGTCCTTGCGCCGGGGGCCAGGTCTCCATGACCGCGCAGCAGTGGGGAGGCCTGGTGCGCGGTGCCGATCCCGGCTACACCGGGCCGCGCCCCCGCGTGCAGTTGTGGCACGGCACCGCCGACCCCATCCTGAACCACCGCGATCTCGGCGAGGAGACCAAGCAGTGGACGAACGTCCTCGGGGTGGGCCAGAGCCCGTCGTCGAGTGACACCCCGGCCGCCAACTGGAACCGGGCCCGGTACAACAACGGCTCGGGCACCACACAGGTCGAGACGTACAGCATCGCCGGGGCCGGGCACCAGTTGCCGATCCAGGGCACGCCGATGGCCGCGTACGCCATTCACTTCATGGGACTGGACGGCCGCGCCGCCCGGCGGTGAGCCCTCAGGCAGTCACACGGGGTCCGAGCTGGTGCGCGGCGGTCCGGGGATGTCTGGTTCGATGGGAACACCGCCGATACCACCCGGAATCGTCGCCACCGCCCGAAATGGAGCAGGACCCTGAGTACGTCGTTCGCCGAGGCGTTGTCCGCCGGCCTGCTGGGGCTGGTCCTGGTCTGCGCGGTGGTGCGGCCCTGGGGGTGGCCGGAGGCGGTGGTCGCCGTGCCGGCGGCGGGGCTGGTGGTCGCCGTCGGCGCGATCTCGCCGTCGGACGCGGTCGCCGAGGTGCAGCGGCTCGGGCCGGTGGTCGGCTTCCTGGCGGCCGTGCTCGTGCTCGCCCAACTCTGCGACGACGAGGGCCTGTTCCACGCCTGTGGGGCCTGGATGGCC
>NZ_JBFBDY010000759.1:0-2720 GCF_040683475.1 Kitasatospora sp. NPDC093558
GCCCCCGACCCCGCCCGGCCCTGCGCCACCCCGCCCGGGCGCGTTCGCCCGGGGCCCGCTCCCGCGAGGTCCGCCCGCCCGGGGAGCGTCCCCACCGGAACGGTTCCCCCGCGCTACGGAGGGGCGCGCTCGCGACCACCCGCGCGCCTTCCACGCACCACACGCTCCCGAGAGCATCCCCGCGAGCGACCGCGAGCACCGCCCGCGGACCATCCCCGACACCAGAACCCGCACCGACATGCCGTGCTCCTCTCTCCGGCCGTCCCCGGCCCTCTCCGGACCTCTCCGACCGGTCACGCCGACCGGTCACGGACGCGACCGTCCGCGACGAGGAACATACACACCGTCACTGACAATCGGCCGTGCGCGACCGGTCACACCGCTCCGGGGCGTCCGGGTCCACAGTTCCGGCCGGGATTGTCGGTGCCGGAGGTTAGGGTCGGGGACCATGCGACTGCTGCATACCTCCGACTGGCACCTGGGGCGCTCGTTCCACCGGGAGAGCCTCCACGACGCCCAGCGCGCGTTCCTCGACCACCTGGTGGCGGTCGTCGAGGAGCAGCGCGTCGACGCCGTGCTGGTCGCCGGGGACGTGTACGACCGGGCGCTGCCCGGCCTGGAGGCGGTCGCGCTGTTCGACGACGTGCTGCACCGGCTGGCCGCGCTCGGCGTGCCGACGGTGTTCATCAGCGGCAACCACGACTCGGCGCGCCGTCTCGGGGTCGGCGCCGGCCTGATCGGGCGGGCCGGGATCCACCTGCGCACCGATCCGGGCGAGTGCGCCGTCCCGGTGCTGCTGGCGGACGAGCACGGCCCGGTGGCCGTCTACGGGCTGCCGTACCTGGAGCCGACGCTCGTGCGCGAGGGCTTCGGGCTGGAGCGCGGCGGGCACGCGGCGGTGCTCGGCGCCGCGATGGACCGGGTGCGCGAGGACCTCGCGGCTCGGCCGGAGGACACGCGCGCGGTGGTCCTGGCGCACGCCTTCGTCACCGGCGGCGCGCCGAGCGACAGCGAGCGGGACATCGCGGTCGGCGGCGTCGCGGCCGTGCCCGCCTCGGTGTTCGACGGCGTGCACTACGCCGCGCTCGGCCACCTGCACGGCTGTCAGACGCTCGCCCCCCACCTGCGCTACAGCGGCTCCCCGCTCGCCTACTCCTTCTCCGAGGCGCAGCAGCGAAAGACCATGTGGCTGGTCGACCTCGCGGCCGACGGCAGCGTCACCGCCGAGCGCGTCGACTGTCCGCGACCGCGCCCGCTGGCCACCCTGCGCGACACGCTCGACGCGCTGCTCACCGACGAGAAGTACGCGGAGCAAGAGCAGTCGTGGGTGCAGGCCACCCTGACCGACGCGGCCCGCCCGAGCGAGCCGATGGAGCGGCTGCGCCGCCGCTTCCCGCACACCCTGCAGCTGATGTTCGACCCCGAGGAGACGACCGCGGAGCCCTCCCGGTCGTACGCGGCCCGGGTCGGCGGACGGGCGGACCTGGAGATCGCGGAGGGCTTCCTGCGGCACGTGCGCCCGGGCGCCGATCCGGACGACGACGAACTCGACTGGCTGCAGGCCGGGTTCGAGAGCGTGCGGGAGAGCGCCGAGCGGAAGGCGGACCTGCCCCGATGAGGCTGCACCGGCTCACCGTCACCGCCTTCGGCCCCTTCGCGGGCGCCGAGACGGTGGACTTCGACGCGCTCGCCGCCGGCGGGCTGTTCCTCCTGCGCGGCTCGACGGGCGCGGGCAAGAGCAGCGTGCTGGACGCGGTCTGCTTCGCCCTCTACGGCGACGTGCCGGGCACCCGCAGGGCCAGCCGCCTGCGCAGCGACCACGCCGACCCCAGCCGCCTCACCGAGGTGCGGCTGGAGCTGACGATCGGCGGGCGGCGACTGCAGATCACGCGGCTGCCGGAGCAGCGGCGGCCGAAGAAGGTCGGCAGCGGGACGACGGTCGAGCGGGCGCAGACCCTGCTGCGCGAATGGGCGGCGGACTGCGGCGACGGCACCCCGGGCTGGCGTGCGCTCAGCAAGTCGCACCAGGAGGCCGGGGAGGAGATCCACCGGCTCGTCGGCATGAACCGCGACCAGTTCTGCCAGGTCGTCCTGCTGCCCCAGGGCGACTTCGCGCGCTTCCTGAAGGCGGACTCGGAGGAGCGCGGCAAGCTGCTGCGGCGGCTGTTCGACACCGAGCGGTTCCAGCACGTCGAGGCGTGGCTGGCGGAGCAGCGGCGGGCCCAGGAAGCGGCCGTCCAGGCCGGGCGGCGCCGGTTGCGCGACCTCGCCAGCAAGGCCGAACAGGCGGCCGGCCCCGGCGCCGAGACCGCCGACGCATGGGTCCCCACCGATGACGACCACGCCGACCTCACGGCGGGCGTGCTCGGGTGGGCAGCGATCCTGCGCTCGGGCGCAGCCGAGCAGCAGGCCGTCGCGGACGCCGCCCTCGCGGGCGCCGAGTCGGCCCACCGGGAGGCCCAGAGCGAACGCGAGGCCGCCGAGGAGCTGGCCGGGCGCCAGCACCGCCACCGGCAGGCCCGCCAACGGGCCGACCGGCTCGCCGAGTTCGAGCCGCAGGCGGCACGCGACCGGCAGCGTCTGGCGGCGGCGCAGGCGGCCGTCGGCGTGGAGTCGGCGCTGCGGCTGCGCGAGCACGCCGCCGAGGCGCACGGCCGCGCGCAGGACGCCGAGCGCACGCACCGGGCCGCGCTCGCCGGACACGCGCAGGGAGCGGGTGG
>NZ_JBFBDY010000760.1:0-2703 GCF_040683475.1 Kitasatospora sp. NPDC093558
GTTGAGCGCGAGCGCGCCCCCACCGATCTCCTCCGGTGCGCTAACACTCTGTCCACCCCCGACGATCTGCCGATCTCCTCCCAGTGCGGCCCGTAGGCGGCCGCCGCCACCGCCTCCAGTTCCTCGACGAGCGCGGCGGCGCTGTCGGGCCGGGCCTCGGGCTCCTTGGCCAGGCCGGAGAGGATCAGCGGCCGGACCGGTTCCGGGGCCAGGTCCGCCGGGATCGGCGCCTCGGTGTGCTGGACGGCGAGTTCGGCGATCGTGGTGCCCTCGTAGGGGCGGGCGCCGGTGAGGCACTCGAAGAACGTGACGGTCGCCGCGTAGACGTCGCCCGCCGGGGACGCGGCCCGGCCCGCCCACTGCTCGGGCGGCATGTAGGCGGGGGTGCCGGAGATGTCGCGGTCGGCGCCGCTGGGCACGGCGATGCCGAAGTCGACCAGCTTGGACGTGCCGGTGGTGTCGACGAGCACGTTGGCGGGCTTGTAGTCGCGGTGCACCACGCCGGCCCCGTGCGCGGCGGCCAGGCCCAGCAGCGAACCCTTCAGGACCACCAGGGCGGCCTCCGGGGTGGTGGCGCCCTCCGCGCGCAGCAGGTCGCGCAGCGCGATCCCGTCGACCAGTTCCATCACGATGGCCGAGCCGTGCTCGCCCTCGACGTACTCGTAGAGCCGGGTGACGTACGGGGAGTCGATGCCGGCGAGGACCTCGGCCTCGGCGCGCAGCGCGGCGCGGGCGGCGCAGGTGTGGAGGTGCTTGATCGCCACGGGGGTGCCGGTGTCGCGGTGGCGGGCGAGGACGACCCGTCCGCTCGCGCCGGCGCCGAGCTCGCGCTCGTAGAGGTACTCGGGGAGTTCCCAGAGCGGTTCGTCGGCCCCGGTGTCGCTCCCGCCGGGTCTGTGGTCCTCGGCCTGTCTGTCGTCCATCGTCCTGCGCTCTTCCCGTCCTGCTCACTGCCTGCTCGGCGTTGCGGCGCCGCACCTTACGGCACGGCGGCTACCGGCGGGGACGCGGGCCGTGAACGGCGGGTTCCGGGCGCCATGGCCGGGAAGGTCACGATTCGGGTGCTTCGTACAGGGCCTCAATTCGGTCGTACGGGCAGGATCTGGTGCGGGGTATGGAAGGATGCGAGTTGATCATGAACTCGTGGGAGGGGACCGGGTGCGGTTGCGTGGTGTGGTGTCGGCTGCCGGCGTTGCGGCGGTGCTGGCCGCGGTGCCGGCCGTGTCTGGCTGTTCGCACCAGCCGGCCGTGCGGGCGGCGGGCGAGCCGACCGGGCGGCCGGCGGACGGCGGCCCGCTCCCGGCCCCAGCCGCGCCGGCCCCGTCGGCCACGGCCGCGCCGGCGCCGGGCCGGCTGCGCGACGGCCTGCTGACCGAGGGTCGGCTTCCGGACGGGTTCCGGCTGTCGAAGCCCTCGGAGGCCTCGGGGCGCGACGACTCCGACGTCCCGATCACGGCGATGCCCTGCCTGGACCTCGTCGTGGAGGGCTTCATGACGAGGCACGCGCCTCCCCTGGAGGACGTGTCGGTGGGCCTGGAGCGGGCGTCCGACGGCTGGTCCGGCCACGAGTGGCTCGACCGGTACGCGCCCGGGCGGGCGGCCGTCGTCATGGCGGCCGTCCGCGACGCCGCGCTCCGCTGCGCCTCCTACACCGCCACGTTTCCCGCCGCCGGCACCACGACGAAGAACACCGTGTCCACGACGGGGGCGGGCGTGGCGGCGGACGACGGCCTGGTGCTGCGGATCTCGGCCGTCCAAGCCGGCGAGCCGAAGCCGTACGTCACCGAACTGGGCCTCGTCCGCGAGGGCGACGTGATCCTGACGGTGCGCAGGATCGTCACGAACAAGCCGCAGTCCGGGGTTGAGGCCGTCCTGCCGGCCGCGGTGGCGGCGTACCGGGCGGCGGGCGTTTCGCCGTAGGCGCCGGGTGCCGTTCCAACCGCAGGTGCCGGGTGCCGTTTCAACCGTGGGCGCCGGGTGCCCTTCCGCTCTGCCCGCCGGGCGGCCTTTCGCCGTAGGTTGGGCGAATGACGGCCGAGTTCGAGGATTTCGAGGATTTCGCGCGCACCGCCACCGGTTTCACGCCCTACCCGTACCAGTCGGCGCTGGCCGCCGAAGGTCTGCCCGCGCTGCTGGAGGCGCCGACCGGGGCCGGCAAGACCGTGGCCGCCGTGCTGCCGTGGCTGTACCGGCGGCTGGTCGCCGCGCCCGGGGACACGCCGCGCCGGCTGGTGCTCGCGCTGCCCCGGCACAGCCTCGCCGACCAGACCCTCCGCCGGATCGCGGGGTGGCTGGAGCGCCTGGGCCTGGCGGGCGAGGTGGGGCTGCACCTGCTCGCGGGCGCGGCGGCGCAGGAGGGCGGCTGGCGGCGCGCGCCCGAGCGGAGCGCGATCCTGGTCGGTACGCACGACATGCTGCTCAGCCGGGCGCTCATGCGCGGTTACGCGGACGCGCGGACGATGGCGCCGGTCTCGTACGCGCTGCTGCACACCGACGCGCAGTGGGTCTTCGACGAGGCGCGGCTGCTCGGCCCCGGTCTGTCGACCGGCGTTCAACTCCAGCTGTTCCGCGAGCAGTTGGGGACGGCGGCGGCGACCCGGACGATGTGGATGTCCTCGGTGCGTGGGCCTGATCTCCGTGAGGGCCCCGGCGGCACGACGGTCCGTGCGCCGGACGTGGCCGGGACGCTGCGGCGGATCGGCC
>NZ_JBFBDY010000761.1:0-2698 GCF_040683475.1 Kitasatospora sp. NPDC093558
GCCTGGTCGCAGCGGATCTCCACCCGCGCGATGCCGGGCAGCGCCAGCGCGGCCGAGGTCAGCGCCCCGGCCGCGGTGGTCGCGATGCCGCGGCCGACGTGCCGGGCGCTCACCCAGTAGCCGATCTCCAGCGCGCCGGGGCCGATCCGGCCGTGCAGGCCGAACGCGCCGATCACGCGGCCGGGTTCGGCGTCCAGGGCGACCAGGTACATGAAGTCGGTGCCGGCCTCCCAGGCCGCCGCGCCGACCCTGGTCAGCTGGGCCGTCCGGGCCCGGCTGGGCGCCTCGGCCGCCCACTCCAGCCAGGGCCGCAGGTGGTCCAGGTTGGCGCGGACGGCCTTGTTGAGCGCGGTCGTGTGCGCGGTGAGACGGCGGTGCAGCGAGACCCCGCCGGCCAGCCGCAGCAGTTCCGGCGGCCGGCCGACGGTCGCCTCGCCGAGGGCAGCCGGGTGGTGGTCACAGGACCGTGGCTGTGCATCGCTCATGACGGCGATTATGTCCTTGGCCCGAACCTGTCACCAGCGGTGTCGATCGCCGTCCGCAGGCGCACCGGGGGCGGGCGCCCGGCGGTCAGAGCCGCACGAGCACCTCGTCGAGCTCCTTGCGCCGCAGGTCCGGCACGCGCGCCCCCTCGGCCGGGTAGCCGACCGGGATCACGTACGCGGCGCGCTCCTCCGCCGGGCGCCCGCACACCTCGTTCAGGAACTTCATCGGGCTCGGGGTGTGCGTCAGCGTGGCCAGCCCGGCCTGGTGCAGCGTGGCCAGCAGCAGGCCGACCGCGATCCCCACCGACTCCTTCGTGTAGTACGGGCGCGGCGAGCTCGGCCCCTTGTGCACCTCGAACACGACGATCACCGCCGGTGCGTCCTCCAGGAACGGCTTGTGCCAGTCGGTGCCGATCGGGGCCAGCGCGGTCAGCCACTCCTCCGAGGCCCGGTGCGCGTAGAACTCGCGCTCCTCCGCCTCGGCGGCCTCGCGCAGCCTCCGCTTGCGCTCCGGGTCGGTGATCACCACGAACCGCCACGGCTGCACGTGCGCGCCGCTGGGCGCGGTGCTCGCGGTCCGCACCGCCCACTCCACCACGCCGTCCGGGATCGGGCGGGTGGAGTAGTCGCGGACGGTCCGGCGCTGCGCCATCACGTCGTGGAACGACCTGCTGCGGGCCTCGGCCTCGTGGGCCGGCACGGTCATCGGGGTGAGGGGGACGGTCGGGTGGGACGTCTCCGCCACTGGGCTCTCCGTAGTCTGTGCACTCTCAACCATGGCGCACAGCACAGCACATGACGGTGCCGCCGGGAAGAGGTCGAGACCATTCCCGGCGGCACCGGCGGCGCGGTGGTGTGATCAGAGCTCGTGCACCCGTCCGTCCCGGACCTCCAGGCGCCGGTTCACCGTGACGGTGTCCAGCATCCGCCGGTCGTGCGTGACCAGCAGCAGCGTGCCGGTGTACGACGCGAGCGCGGACTCCAGCTGCTCGATCGCGGGCAGGTCCAGGTGGTTGGTGGGCTCGTCCAGCACGAGCAGGTTGACCCCGCGCGCCTGGAGCAGCGCCAGCGCGGCGCGCGTGCGCTCGCCGGGGGAGAGGGTGGCGGCCGGGCGCAGCACGTGCACCGCCTTCAGGCCGAACTTGGCGAGCAGCGTGCGCACGTCCTCCGGCGAGAGCTCCGGCACGGCGGCGGCGAACGCCTCCGCCAACGGCTCCCCGCCCAGGAACAGTCCGCGCGCCTGGTCCACCTCGCCGACCACGACGCCCGAGCCCAGCACGGCGCTGCCGCCGTCGAGTTCGAGCCGGCCGAGGAGGGCGGCCAGCAGCGTGGACTTGCCCGCGCCGTTGGCGCCGGTGATGGCGACCCGGTCGGCCCAGTCGATCTGCAGGTCCACCGGGCCGAAGGCGAAGTCGCCGCGGCGGGCGACGGCCCCGCGCAGGGTGGCGACGACGGAGCCGGAGCGCGGCGCGGTGGCGATCTCCATCCGCAGCTCCCACTCCTTGCGGGGCTCCTCGACCACGTCCAGCCGCTCGATCATCCGCTGGGTCTGCCGGGCCTTGGAGGCCTGCTTCTCGGTGGACTCGGTGCGCTTCGCCTTGGCGTTCTTGTCGTTGTCGCCGCCCTTGCGGCGGGCGTTGCGGACGCCGTGCTCCATCCAGTTGCGCTGCATCTGGGCGCGCGCCTCCAGCGAGGCCTTGGTGTCGGCGTACTCCTCGTACTCCTCGCGGGCGTGCCGGCGGGCCACCGCCCGCTCCTCCAGGTACGCCTCGTAACCGCCGCCGTACAGGTTGACCCGCTGCTGGTGCAGGTCCAGCTCCAGCACCTTGGTGACCGTCCGGGCCAGGAACTCGCGGTCGTGGCTGATCAGCACGGTGCCGGCGCGCAGGCGCTTGACGAAGGCCTCCAGGCGCTCCAGGCCGTCCAGGTCGAGGTCGTTGGTGGGCTCGTCGAGCAGGAAGACGTCGTAGCGGGAGAGCAGCAGCGAGGCGAGGCCGGCCCGGGCGGCCTGGCCGCCGGACAGGGCCGTCATCGGCAGGTCGAGCGAGACCTTCAGGCCGAGGGAGCCGGCGACCTCCTCGGCGCGCTCCTCCAGGTCGGCGCCGCCGAGGTCGAGCCAGCGGTCCAGGCTGGTGGCGTACGCGTCGTCGGCGCCCGGGAGGCCCTCGACCAGGCCCTCGGTGGCAGCGACCAGCGCGGCGTGGGCGTCCGCG
>NZ_JBFBDY010000762.1:0-2698 GCF_040683475.1 Kitasatospora sp. NPDC093558
CACTCGGCGCCGAAGCGCCGGGCGCCGGGGCCGCCGGGCTGCTGGGTGGGGGCGGTGCCGTCCCCGGGGTTGGCGGCGCCGGCGCCGTCGGGGTCGTCGAGGTCCGAACAGGCGGTCAGGCCGAGGGCGAGGACGCCGGCACCGGCGAGGGAGCGCAGGACGATGCGGCGGGACGGGTCGGTGGGCATGCGTGATCTCCGATGGGGTCGGGTTCTGCGTGCGGGTGTGAGGGGTGATGGGTGTGGACGGTGACGGCTACGGCAGCGGCTCGTGCATGGTCGAGCAGTGGATGCCGCCGCCCCCGGTCATCAGGCGGTCGACGTCGATCTGCACCACCTCGCGGCCGGGGAACGCCGCGGCCAGCGCCTCCCGCGCGGCGGCGTCCTTGTACGCGTCGCCGAACTGGGCCGTGATGACACCGCCGTTGACGACGTGGAAGTTGAGGTAGGAGTCGACGAAGTTCGAGCTGCGCGAGCGGACGGTGTCCGGGCCGTGCACGGGGATCACCTGGAGGCGGCGGCCGCGGGCGTCGGTGGCGGAGGAGAGGATCGCGAACTGCTCTCGGGCGTCCTTGGCCCACGCGTCGTTGCGGTCCGCCGGCGGGAGCTGCACCATGACGACGCCCGGGCGGACGAAGCGCGAGGTGACGTCCACGTGGTCGTCGGTGACGTCCTTGCCCTTGATCCCGGGCAGCCAGATCATCGTGTCCGCGCCGTAGGCGTCGAGGACGGCGTCCTCGATCTCGTCCCGGCTCATGCCGCGGTTGCGGTTCTTGTTGACCAGGCTGCTCTCGGTCGCCATGACGGTGCCGTCGCCGTCCGTCTCCACCGCGCCGCCCTCGCCGACGAAGTCCGCGTAGGAGTGGCGCAGGCCGCGGCGCGCGGCGATGCGCTCGGCGGCGAGGGCGTCGTCGTCGTGGATCTGCTTGTTGCCCCAGCCGTTGAAGTTGAGCACGACGGCGTCCAGGCCGCCGTAGCCGTCCCGGCGGAACACCGGGGCGATGTCGCGCATCCACAGGTCGTCGGTGGGGATGGCGGTGGTCACCTCGACCGCCGGGCCGCACTTCGCGCGGGCCTTGCCGGCGGTGTAGTCGTCCGGGGCGCACATGACGACGGGCTCGAACTCGGCGATCGTGCGGGCGATCAGCGCGATGTCGTCCTGCACCCCGCCCAGGCGCAGGCCCCACACGCCCCGGCGGGAGGGCCAGGACATCCAGGTCCGCGCGTGCGGAGCGTCGTCGGCGGGCACCCAGGGGAAGTTCCCGGTGGAACGGTCATCACGGTAGTGGCTCATGAGGGTCTCCAGATCGTGCGACGGTGCCGGGGAGGGTGCGGGGAGCCGCCGGGTCCACTCTTCGCGCCGCTCCACTCTCTGCGCTGCGGCGAACCGGCGCACCACGGAACGGGCGGGCGGCACCACCCGGCCCTGCGGGTGTCGGATGCTGCGGGTGTCGGGCTGCGGCCCAGGGTGGCACTGACTGAAAAATCAGTCAAATCTTTGGGCAAGCCCTGACGGAAAGGGGCACAGGCGTGTACGGAGCGCGACAGGGGCCCTGTCATCAACCCCTCGGGCTCTTCAGGAGCCGAGCCGCGCCACCTCGGCGTCGATCGCGTCGACCATGAGCGTGCGGGCGTGCGCCAGCGGGAGGCTGCCGCTGAGCCAGCGCACGCTCAGGCCCTCCAGCAGCGCGGTCAGCCGCTCGGCGGCGCCGGCCAGCGCGACCGCCGACGACATCGGCCGCACGACGCCCAGCAGTTCGGCGATCTCCTGCACCCACACCCGGGTGGCCCGGGCCAGGTCCTCGCGGAGCGTCTCGTCGAACACCGCGCTCGCCCGCAGCTCGCCCCAGGCGGTGCTGTTCTCGCGCACCTCGACGCTGTCCTGGAGCTCCAGCAGCAGCGTCTGCTCCAGCTCCTCGCGCGGCGTCAGCGGCGGCGCGTCCGCGGCACGTTCGGTCGTGTAGCGCTCGGCCCGGTCGTTGATGAACTCCAGCGTCTGCCGGAGGATCCCGGTGCGGTCCTTGAAGTGGTAGTAGATCAGCGCGGTGGACACCCCCGCCTCCGCGGCGAGCTCCTCCACGCGCAGTCCGCGCACCCCGCGCCGCGCGATCACCCGCGCGGCTGCTTCCATGATCGACGTTTTACGACTGGCCACGATCCACCACTGTACCGGGCGCGGCCCGCCGCCTGAAAAGCGCGTCAGCCGGGGCGGCCGCCGAGCGCCCGGCCCAGGAGCCAGCAGCAGCGCCGGGCGACCCGGCACCACGTCCGGGCCACCTCGCCGACGACCAGGTACCACCCGATCCCGAACGGCAGCGCGATGGCGAACCACGACGGCGGGGCCAGCTCCCCCGGCCGCTGCGCGCCCTCGCGGGCCCACCGGCGGCACCGCTCGGCGCCCCGGCCCGTCCAGGCGGCGCAGCGTTCGGCACGATCGGCCCAGCGGGCGGAGGCGAGCAGGAGCCGGGCGTACAGGTCGTCGCGGCGACCGGTCATCCGGACGGCTCCGGGCGGGCTTGGCGCGGCCGGGCTCTGTGGGGCCGGGCTCTGTGGGGCCGGGCTTGGTGCGGCCGGGCTCTGTGCAGCCGGGGGAGGGCGTCGGGCGGGATCCTGGTGGGCATCGTTCGGACCATGGCTCGGGGTCTCGTTCGGGGCCCTGTTCAGGGCCTTCTTCGGGATCGTCCTGGTTCCAGCCTGCC
>NZ_JBFBDY010000763.1:0-2691 GCF_040683475.1 Kitasatospora sp. NPDC093558
GCCGACCCCGTTGGGGCCGAGGACGGCGGTGAACTCCCCGGCCCCGACGGTCAGATCGACACCCGACCACAGGGTCCGCCCGCCCACGCGCACGGCCGCGCCGCGCAGCGACAACACCGGCTCCCCACCGGGCGCGGTGCGCGCCGTCTGTGTACGGCTCGTCTCCGTACGGGCTTTGTCCGCTCGGGACTTCTCCGCGCGGGCCATATCGGTACGGACCTCTGCGGCCGGGTGGATGCTCACTTGCCCGTCGCCTGCTTCAGTGCGTCGGCGATGCCCTGGAGCTCCTGGGTCTGCCAGTCCTGAAAGGTGGCGTTCGCGGGGGCGAGGGTCTCGGTGACCTGGGCCACCGGGATGCCCTGCTTCTTGGCCGCGTCGACCTGGGCGACCACGTCGGGGTTGGAGTTCTGCGTGTTGTAGACGTAGATCTTGATCTGCTTGCCGGCGATCTGCTGGTCGATCGTGGCCTTGTCGGCGGCGGTCGGGTCCGTGCCCTCGCTCTCCGCGTCCAGGAACGTATCCGGGGTCATCATCTTCAGGCCCACGCTCTCGGCGAGCGGGGTGACGATCGACTCCGAGGCACCGATCGGGGTACCCGCGTACTTCGCCTTGATGTCCGCCTCGAGCTGGGCGTACTTGGCCAGAGTCTGCGTGGTGAACGTCTTCTTCTGCGTGTCGAAGTAGGCCGCGTCGGCCGGGTCTATCTTCTTGTAGTCGGCGGTGATCCGGTCGATCACCTTGGTGACGCTGTCCGCCGAGTACCACTGGTGCGGGTTGTCGCCCTCCTTCTTGCCGAGCAGGTCGCCGACCTTCAGGGCGGTGCGGCCGGAGGCGGGGTTCGCGGACAGCAGCTTGTCCGACCAGGCGTCGTACCCGATCCCGTTGGTGATCGCGTAGTCCGCGCCCGCGACCGTGCGGCCGTCGTTGGCGGTCGGCTCGTAGGAGTGCGGGTCGGTGTCCGGGTTGGTGATGATGCTGGTCACCTTGACGTGGTCCCCGCCCAGCTGGGTGGCGATCGAACCCCAGAAGTTCTCCGCCGCGGTCACCTGGATCACCTTCGAGCCTCCGGCGCTGCTCGCACCGGCGGACGCCGCGGACGCGCTCTTCGCGGGCGAGCTGGTCGAGCACGCGCTGGTCGCGGCGAGGAGTGCGACCGCGGTCGCGCCGAGCACGGTTCTCGGAAGGTGGCGGGGCTTGCTGGACGGGACGACACGCATGGCGGGTTGCTCCTCGAAACCTGCCGGATCCGCCGTCTGGGCGGGGTCCGGCTCCGTTGGACGCCACCACAGTAGATGGAAACGGTTTTCAAAACCAGCTGCGGCAAAGGCGAGATGGAAATCATTGCCAAAGCTTGGCGATCAGCGAACCATCACCGGCGGCCCGCCCGGCCGGAAGCATGATCCGTCGCGGGGTCACGCCGGCCGCGGCACTGGCCTTCCTGCTGTCCGCCCCCGCCGTCAACCCGGTCGTCCTGGTCGCGACCTCGATCGCCTTCCCCGGCCACCCGGAGATGGTCCTCGTCCGTCTGCTCGCCTCGCTCGCCACCTCGATCGTCATGGGCTGGCTGTGGCTGCGGCTGGGCCGCCCCGAGTGGTTGCGACTTCGCAACCGGCCACCGGGCAGGGAGGGGCACGGCCGCTGGACCGCCTTCACGCGGGCCCTGCAGCACGACTTCCTGCACGCAGGCGGTTTCCTGGTGCTCGGAGCCGCCGCCGCGGCGACGTTCAACATCGCCGTACCGCCAACCCTGCTGGAGACCTTCGCCGGTACCCCGTGGCTGGCCGTACCGCTGCTCGGCGTGCTCGCGGTGGTGCTGTCGATCTGCTCCGAGGCCGACGCCTTCGTCGCCGCCTCGCTGTCCGGCTTCTCCCCCACCGCCCGCCTGGCGTTCATGGTCGTGGGACCGATGGTCGACCTGAAGCTGATCGCCCTGCAGTCCGGCACCTTCGGCCGCGCCTTCGCCGCCCGGTTCTCCACCGCCACCTTCGCCACCGCCCTCCTGGTCAGCACCCTGGTCGGGGGGTGGCTGCTGTGAGGCGCCTGCTGCCCGCCGCGCTGCTCCTGCTGACCGGATCGGCCCTGCTACGCGTCAGCCTGCTCGGCGATCTGTATCTGCGCTACGTGAAGGAAGGCCTGCGACCGGCGCTGATCGCCTCGGGCATCGTGCTCGTGCTGCTCGCCCTCGTCGCCGCCGTGCGTGACGTCCGCCCTGACGAGGACGAGTACGACGGCCACGCACACTCCGCCGCCGGACCGAGGGTGGCCTGGCTGCTCACGCTGCCCGCGGCCATGCTGTTGCTCTTCGCCCCGCCGGCCCTCGGCTCCTACACCGTTGCCCGGGACGGCTCCGGTGTGATCGCCAAGCGCACCAGCTTCGCGGCACTCCCGGCTCAGGATCCGGTCCCGCTCTCACTGACCGACTTCGCCGGCCGGGCGGTCTGGGACAACAGCCAATCCCTCAAGGGCCGTACCGCACGCCTCACCGGCTTCGTCACCCCCGTGGGCGCCACCACCTGGCAGCTCAGCCGCATCATCGTCAGCTGCTGCGCCGCCGACGCCCGCGTGGTGAAGGTCGAGATCCACGGGCTCCCGGCCCCGGCCACCGACACCTGGGTCACGGTCACCGGAGTCTGGCGGCCCGGCACCGGAACCCCCGCCCTGGACGCCACCGCGATAACACCCATCGCCCGG
>NZ_JBFBDY010000764.1:0-2687 GCF_040683475.1 Kitasatospora sp. NPDC093558
GGACGAACCGGCCCTGGAGGTCCCTCGTGACCAGGCGGTGGTGCTCCAGCGCGACGGCGAGCCGGTGCGCGGTGGGGCGCGCCAGGCCGGTGGCGGCGGCGAGTCCGGCCAGGGTGGTGGGCCCTGACTCCAGGGTGGCGAGGATCGCGGTGGCCTTGTCGAGCACGCCGACGCCGCTCGTGATCTCCATGGATGGGTACTCCAGTCTCGAATCCGCGACCGACGGGTGGGGCCGGCGCGCGGAGGCTCCCCGCGGGGAGCGGGGGTGGGGGCGGTCAGCGAGAACGGGCCGGAGAAGTCGGCCGAATGCCTGCGCCGGGCACGAGACGGGTACGACGGGTACGCGGAAGGGCCGGGGCGGGAAGCGCCCGGGCGAAGGACAGCACAGAGAGCACCGTGTCTCCTCATCTTTCCCGCGCCACGTTGGCGACAGGCCGGAGTTGGCACTGATCCCGGACGGCACGGCGCGTACTTCGGACGCCGGGTCGAACGGGGAGTTGCCGGGGCTTCGTAGGGCCGGTCCCTCCACCCCTCTGGATGATTCGCGAGGAACGATACAAGACTCCCCGCCCCACCCGCCAAACCTCCCCCCGTTCCCCGCCGCCCCGGACGTCTGTCACGGTTTCGAACCGGCAGTGCCACGACTTCGCAAATCCCTCACCCGGCCGCGACCGGAGCTCTACGGTTTTCTCGGCGGTCTTTCCCCGGCCGGGGATCAGAAAGAGCGTCAACCGGCGGCAATAGAAGAGGGGTTGGACCCATGCAACCAACCAAGATCAGCGTCCAGGCCGGAGCACTGGCGGCCATCGGCGTCATCGCGTTCATCGACAGTTTCCTCCCGTGGTACACCGTCTCCGAGAAGACGGGCGCCCGGGGCCTGCTCAGCAACTACGCCGCGAGCGGCAACGCCTGGGACGTCGGCGCCGGCGCCTGGATCCCGATGGTCGCCCTGGTGGCCGTCGGCATCATGGCCGCCCTCCCCGCCTTCGGCCGCGGTCTCCCGGCCCGCCAGGCCCACGCCACCAACCTCGTCCTCGCCGTGATCGCGACGGTGATCGTCCTGCTCCGCTGGCTCACCTACCCGTCCATCCCCGTCAGCGAGTCCGCCTTCATCGACGCCGGCGCCGACGTCGGCACCTATCTCGGCGTCCTCCTCGGCCTCGGCGCCTCCGCCGCCGCCTACCTCGGCTTCACCGCCAACGGCGGCACCCTGGACAGCTTCACGAAGATCTTCCGCACCCCGTCCGCCTGACCGACCGACCGGCCCCACCACCACCCGGGCGACCGCCGACACGCCAAGGCAGGGCGGCGGTCCCCTTCCCGTGCGTCACCGCCGACCCCGCGCTACTGCATGACCTCGAGGTGCGGGTGGTCGAAGGACTTCGGGCAGATGTAGAGCTGCAGGTTGTAGCCGCGGCCGATCTGGACCCGGACGGGGTCGTCGATGGCGTGGCGGGCCGTTGCATCCGGCGGTATCTCCTGCTCTTCCTCCGGTGCCCACGATCCGTCCGAGTCTCCGGTGGCGATCGTCAGCAGTGGTGTCATGACGGCTTCGCACGTGCCGCACGTCATCGTCCACGGGTCGCGGAAGCTCCACGGACCCCATCCGCCGACCTTCCAGCCTGGGGCGACGGACAGGTCGGACTGGTAGTCGTCGTTCGGGCCGAACCCCTGGTGCTCGCCCCACTCCTCGATGCGCCTGCGGAGGTCCGGGTCCAGTTCGAGTGGCGCCGGGTACTCGGTCACCACCTCGGGGTGGACGACGCACGGCTCCGGGACCGTTCCGCCGTGGCTCTCCACGTCGGCCGGCTCGGGTGGGTCGGTCAGCACCGCGCGGACGCCGTCGGAGGAGCGCCACACCAGGTGCACGACCGGCATGTCCTCGCCGTGGCCGTCCAGTGGGCACCACAGCACTTGGAGCACATCGGCGCCCTCGGGGCACGGCAGCCCCGGCACGTCCCGCGCGTACAGCTGGGCCACGGGGAGCATCGCGTTGGGCTCCGTGCTCGTGGGACGGCCCTCCTGGGCGCGGTCGAGAGTGGCCCTCTCCTCCGCCGTCAGGAGGTCGGCGCCCGGCTGCTGCGGTCTCCTCCAGGCCGCGTCCAGGATGCGCCGCTCCAGCCGGACGTCGGCCGGTGACACCGGCAGGCCCCACTGTTCGTGCGCGCGCCCGCACACCGGCCACGGCTCGGCCGCCGGCCAGAGCAGCGGGCCGCCGACGGAGCTGTCGTGCACCGTCGGCTCGCCGCGGCGCGGGTGCAGGCGGACGGTCTCGCGGGCCAGCGGCCTCAACTCCGGGAACGCGGCAGCGACGTCCGCGGGGCGGGGTGGTGTGGTGCGAGCCATCGGGAGTCCTTGGGTGCCGGGAGGACTGGGTCGGCGAGGACCCTATCGGTCGGCACCGACATCGCTCCGGCGAGGACGTGCAGGAGCGATGGCGGATTGGGAAGTCGGACCCGCCGACTTTCCACTCCCCGCCGATCCGTCCGGCTCGGGCCGGCCGGCCGTTGCCCCGGAAGCCGCGGGGGGCCGCTCGCCCCCTGGAGGTGCGGCCCGGGCCAGTCGCCGTTCCAGGTCGGCGAGCCGCCAGGCCGGTCTCGACCGCAGCCGGGCGGCGGCGGCCGACACCGCCCCGGGGGCGCGGCCGCAGGCCCGGACGATCCGTTCGGCCGCCTCGCGTTCGGCCG
>NZ_JBFBDY010000765.1:0-2683 GCF_040683475.1 Kitasatospora sp. NPDC093558
GTCGGGGTGGACGAGAGCGGTGCGGCCGGGGGTGCGGGCGGCGTGGTCGGCGAACAGCTGCGCGGGGGAGGCGTGGTGGCCGCGGGGCAGGGAGGTGGCGGATGTCACTGGATGCTCCCCCCTGGCAGCCGGTAGAGCGAGGCGGCCGAGGTGAGTCCGGCGCCGACGGCGAGGAAGAGCACCCGGTCGTGTCCGGTGAGCCGGCCGGTGTCCAGGGCCTGGCGGTAGCCGTGGACGAGCGCCGAGGTGTGCGGGTCGCCGTGGACGCCCTCGACGGTGACGGCGGCGTCGGCGGCCAGGCCCAGGCGCTTGGCCAGGCGCGCGGCGAACGCGGGCGAGGGCTGGGAGGTGACGAGCAGGGTGCGGTCGAGGGCGAGGCGTGTTCCGTCCGTGCCGTCCTCGGCGTCCAGCAGGCCGCGCACGGAGTCGGCGGCGAGGTCCAGCATCCGCTCCAGGACGTCGTCGTCGCGCTCCACGACGATGCTGGTGCGTCCGTCGGCGCCGACCTCGGGCAGCGGAAGATAGGCGTTGACGCCGTGCCCGCCGTTCGCGCCGGGCAGGGTGCGGTGGTGCACGCGGCCGAAACCGGCGTCGTCGTCGGTGTGTTCCAGCAGCAGGGCCGCCCCGGTGCTCGCGTACGGGAAGGCGGGCGTGCCGGCGCGGGAGGGGTCCGTCGAGGGGTGGGTGTCGGCGCAGACGACCATGACCCGGCGGGCGCTCGCGGTGGCGAGCAGGGCGTCGGCGGCCTGGACGGCGTTGAGCATGCCGCAGGCGCCGTTCATCAGGTCGAAGGAGAACGCGGCCCGCCGCTCGGGGGAGTGGAGGTAGTCGAGGTTGATGCCGATGCGCTTTTGGATGAGCGCGGCGACGGAGGGCTCGACGATGTTGGAGTCGCGGTAGACGCCGACGTTGATCAGGACGTCGACGTCGGCGGGGGCGAGCCCCGCCTGTTCCAGGCAGGCGAGGCCGGCCGCGGCCGCGTGGCCGATGGAGCTGCCGGGGCCGTCGGGGCCGCCGGTGGTGTCGGCCGGGGCGAGGGCGGCCGAGGTGATGACGGTGGGCACGGGTCACACCTCCAGGGAGGAGACGGTCGCGGACAGGTAGCCGGTCACGACGCCGGAGGCGGCAGGCACCATCAGCACCTTCGAGCCCCCGGGTATGCGGCCCTCGGCGAGGGCCTGGTGCAGCACCAGGTAGTGCGAGGTGGTGGCGGTGTTGGCCAGCCGGTCGACGACCGACAGGGACGGCGGCATGGGTGCGCCGAAGCGGCTTGCGCCGGTGGCGTTCATGAAGTCCACGAACCGGGTGCCGACCTGGTGGTGGATGACGAAGTCGTAGCCCTCGTCGGCGAATTGCCGCCCCTGCGCGGCCAGCTTGTCCCCGTGGAAGGCCGGCCACAGCGAGAGCCGGTCCTCGGCGTGCATCTCCTTGTTGTTGGTGTACATGGCCATGCCGCCGGTGGCGTCGCTGGGCATGCCGAGGCACAGGTGCGAGTACTCCGAGCACGTCATCAGCTCGATGTCGTGGATCACGTCCCGCTCGTCCGTCGCGCGGTCCATCACCAGCGCGACGGCGGAGTCCCCGACGGACATCGACGCGAACTGGGGGTCCCTGCTGTCCTCCATCTCGCGCGCGGCGGTGAAGGCGATGGGGGTGATCTGCTCCCCGCTCAGCACCAGGCCGTTGCGCACGGTGCCGGCGCGGATCAGCCGGTCCAGCAGGAGGACGCCGGTCATCATGCCCGCGCACGCGTTGGAGACGTCGAAGCGCAGGGCGCCGTGCGCGCCGATCTCCTCGGCGATGCGGTGCGCGAACGAGGGCTCGAACTGCAGGCGCCCGCCGTCGGCCATGCGGCTGATGGAGCAGGAGATCACGGCGTCGATCCCCTCCGGCGCGTAGCGGGAGCGGCGCAGGCAGTCCCGGGCGGCGGCCACCGCCATCGTGAGGCTGTCCTCGGGGTCGTGCGCGGTGTCGTCCGCCACCCGCCGCTGCGTCGTCCCGGTGATCTTCACGAGGTCGAACTCCGGCGCCTTCTCCAGGCGGCCGAGGAGTTCGGCGGTGCTCATCACCGTCGTGGGGAGGTAGGCCCCGATGGCTTCTAACCGGGTCTTGTTCACGGTGTTGTCCACGGTCTTGTTCACGACACCCTCTTTCTTTCCAGCGCGGGTCCGTCCGATTAAAGGCACGTAAAATCACCCGAGGTGAATCACTGTCACCTTCGTGCACGCTCGAACCCGATGTGCCCATGGCTACTTCGCGGACTTCTCCCAGGCCAGGGGAGTGCCGCTACATGACGCGAGCGCGCCAATCACCGTCGGAGACTATCGCATTACTCATAGCGACATCGCCTCGCGGGCATGTGACGATCGCCACCTGCCCATTTCCGGCCGTGCGCACGCAAAGGCGCCACCATCCTCTCTGTACGGATGGTCAGGGTCGGCGGACGGGTGATAGGGAAGGGTCCATGGTCCTTCTTTTCCCGGATTCCCGCCCAGCCGCTATCGCGTGAGTCCGCGCCATCTCCCGGCGGCGAGCAGGTGGTCCAGCACCCGCCCGAACACGATCCGCCCGGCGGCGGCCACCATGGGGTCGAACAGGCGCGGCAGGCCGGCGATCCGCAGCTCCTCCACCCACACGGCCTCGCTCCCGGCCCCCAGCGCGCGCACCCGCAGTTCGGCGTGGC
>NZ_JBFBDY010000766.1:0-2682 GCF_040683475.1 Kitasatospora sp. NPDC093558
CTGATCGTCTCGCGGCGGGACCCGCGGCCCGGGATGCAGCCCGAGCACGCGGCGATCCTGCGGCTGTGCACCGCACCGCTGTCCGTCGCCGAGATCTCGGCCTACCTGCGGCTGCCGACGAGCGTGGTGACCGTCCTGCTGGCGGACCTGCTCGACGACGAGCTGATCGAGGCCCGCGCCGCCGTGCCCCCGGCGGAATTTCCCGACCGTGCCCTCCTTGAGGCGGTGATCCATGGACTTCAGCGACTCTGACACGCTGGTCGGGCCGGCGGCCGCGGACCTGCTGCCGGCCACCGCGACCTCGGCGGTCAAGGTGGTGATCGTCGGAGGTTTCGGAGTCGGCAAGACGACCCTGGTCGGTTCGGTGAGCGAGATCCGTCCGCTCACCACCGAGGAGACGATGACCCAGGAGGGCGAGGGCGTCGACGACGTCGCCGGGGTCGAGCGCAAGACCGAGACGACCGTCGCGATGGACTTCGGGCGGATCAGCATCAGCGAGGAACTGGTGCTGTACGTGTTCGGCACCCCCGGGCAGGAGCGGTTCTGGTTCCTCTGGAACGGCCTGTTCGAGGGCGCGCTCGGCGCGGTGGTGCTGGTCGACACCCGCCGGCTGGAGGTCAGTTTCGAGGTGATCGGGCGGCTGGAGGACCGCGGCGTGCCGTTCGTCGTCGCGATCAACGGCTTCCCGGACTCGCCGGCGCACCCGGTCGAGGAGCTGCGGGCCGCCCTCGACCTGCCGCGCGAGGTGCCGATCATCACGTGCGACGCCCGGCGGCGCGACTCCTGCCGGGACGTCCTCATGGCCCTGATGCGCTACCTGTACGACCAAGCCGCGAAGCGGGCGTGAGCGCCCGCCCCTTCCGGGCCTTGCCGCCCAGTTTTGTTCCCCCGCCGTTCCGGTTCCCCCCGTCCGGCGCGGTTCCCCTCGTCCGTTCCGATCCCGTCCGATCCCGGAGACCCCGTGACAACTCCGCACTCCGACAGTGCACTTCCCGACGACCTCGCAGTGGCCCCGCCACCCGGCTGCCCCGCGCACGGCCGCGCCGAGATCGGCCCCATCGGCCCCGGCGGCGTGCGGCGCCTGTACGGGCCCGAGGCCGAGGCCGACCCGTGGGCGGTGTACGAGAAGCTCCGCGCCGAGCACGGCGACGTGGCGCCGGTGCTGCTGTACGGCGACGTGCCGGCCTGGCTGATCCTCGGCCACGCGGCGAACCTCACCGCGATGCGCACGCCGTCGCTCTTCTCGCGCGACTCCCGGCTGTGGACGAAGTTCAAGGACGGGACGGTCGGCGCGGACTCGCCGCTCATGCCGGTCGTCGCCTGGCAGCCGCTGTGCGTGTTCGCGGACGGCGAGGAGCACCGGCGCCTGCGCGGCGCCGTCAACGACGGTCTCGGCGGCTTCGACCACCGGGGCATCCGGCGGCACGTCATCGGCTTCGTCGACGCGATGGTGCGGGACTTCGGGCCGTCCGGGCAGGCCGAGCTGATCAGCCAGTTCGCCGAGCACCTGCCGATGCTGGTCATGACGCAGCTGCTCGGCATGCCCCGCGAGTACGGTCCGCGCCTGGTCGACGCGGCCCGCGACCTGATGCGGGGCACCGAGACGGCGATCGAGAGCAACGAGTACGTCGTGGCGAGCCTGCGCCGGGCCATCGAGCGCAAGCGCGTCGAGCCCGGCGACGACCTGGTGACCTCGCTCATGCGCCACCCCGCCGGGCTCTCCGACGACGAGGTCCTGGAGCACCTGCGGGTGGTGCTGCTCGCGGCGAACGAGACCACCGTCAACCTGATCGCCGACACCCTGAAGATGGTCCTCACCGACCCGCGCTTCCGCGCCAGCCTGTCCGGCGGGCACATGACGCTCGCGGAGGCGCTCGACCAGGTGCTGTGGGACTCCCCGCCGATGATCCTGGTGGCCGGCCGCTGGGCCACCGGGGACACCGAGCTCGGCGGTCAGAAGATCGAGGCGGGCGACATGCTCCTCCTCGGCCTCGCGGCCGGCAACTTCGACCCCGTCGTGCGGCCCGACCCCGCCGCGCCGCTGCACGGCAACCGCTCCCACCTGTCCTTCGGCAGCGGCCCGCACGAGTGCCCCGGCCAGGACATCGGCCGCGCCATCGCCGAGACCAGCATCGACCACCTGCTCACCCGGCTGCCGGACCTGCGGCTCGCCGAGGAGGAGCAGGACCTCGACTACACGTCGGCGTGGCTGGCCCGCCACCTCATCGAACTCCCCGTCGAGTTCACGCCGGTGACGCTGGAGGAGCCGAAGAAGGAGGAGGCACCCGCGGCGGAACCCGAGGCCGTCGAGCCGGAGGCCGTCGAGCCCGAGCCGGCGCCGGTCGCGGCGCCTGCGGCGGAGCCCGCGGCCGTCACCATCCCGCGCCAGCGCGGCGGCTTGTGGAGCCGGCTCACGGCGTTCCTCCGCCGCTGACGCGCTTCCCCTGCCCCCGGACCCGCCACCGGGGGCAGGGGATCACTGGTCAGTACAGCTAGTCGTCGTCCCGGGCGTCCGTGCGCGTGCGTTCCAGGGTGAACGTGTCGACCGGGGTGAGGTCGCCGTGCGGGCCGTCGAAGGTGTAGTAGGTGACCGTCATCCGGGTGCGGCCGCCGCGGCGGTCGCCCGGGTCGACGTCGAAGGCCGCGAAGCCGTGGGTGTGCTGCCGGTCCTGGACGGCGGCC
>NZ_JBFBDY010000767.1:0-2681 GCF_040683475.1 Kitasatospora sp. NPDC093558
GAAGTCGGCGGATCCGACTTCCCACTCCCGCACCTCAACGCCAATGCGCTCGGGGCCCGCCGGCCTGCGACCCGGGATGTCCGGACTCGCCAAGTGGAACGGCACCGAATGGCGCTCGGCCGCCCCGTCCCGCGGCGAGGCGCCCTTGGACGGGTCTGGCACCTGGCCGGCTTCGCGATCCCCGAGCACCCCAGGCCCGCCAGGGACGCGCTGCGCGAGACGATCACCGGGCTCGGCGGGGCGCCCGTGCAGAACGACCTGTACGTGTCCCCACACGCCTGGGAAGCGGAGGTCGAGGAGGCGGCGGCGACCCTCGCGATGGGGCCGACCGTGATCCTGACCAGCCGCGACCTGCGCACCGGCGACCTCGCCGACACAGCCGACACGGCCGGCACCCCCGGCCCCCGCGCCCTCGCGCGTCGCTGGTGGCCGCTGGACGAGGCCGCCGAGCGCCACACCCGCCTGGCCGAGGTGGCTGCCGAACGTCTGGAGCAGCTCACGGCCCCGGGGATCTCCGGCACCGAGCAGCCGACGATCGCGATCGAGCTCGCAGTCGCGTTCACCGAGGCCGTCGAGCCCGGCCTGCTGCTCCCGCCGGAGCTGCTCCCCCAGCCTTGGCCGGGCACCGGGGCGCGCGAGCTGGTCGCCCGGCTGCTGGGCGCGGCTGTTCGGCGCCTACGCCGAGGCCCACGCGGAGGTCGTCGCGGCCGTCGTCGCCTGAAACCGGTGGGCGAAGAGCACGTTTGTCGGTCGGGAGTGGCAGGGTGGGGAGCATGTGCGGCCGTTTCGTCTCCACCACCACGCCCATGGACCTCGTCGGCCTCCTCGGCGAGCTCCGCTGGGATCCCGCCGAGGCCCTCGCCCCGAGCTGGAACGTCGCCCCGACCGATCCCGTCCCCGCGGTGCTCGAACGGGTCGACCGCGAGACGGGCGAGCTGCTGCGGCAGTTCCGGCCGCTGCGGTGGGGCCTCGTCCCGTCCTGGTCCAAGGACGCGTCCGGCGGCGCCCGCATGATCAACGCGCGCTCGGAGACGGTCCACGAGAAGCCCGCCTTCCGCAAGGCCTTCACCGCCCGGCGCTGCGTGATCCCGGCGGACGGCTACTTCGAGTGGCGCGAGGTGCCGGCGCGGGCCGACCGCAAGAAGTACAAGCAGCCGTACTTCCTCAGTACCGGCGCGGTGATGCTGATGGCCGGCCTGTACGAGTTCTGGCGCGACCGCACCCGCGACGAGGACGACCCGGCCGCCTGGCTCGCCACCGCGACCATCATCACCACCGACGCGACGGACACCGCCGGCCGCGTCCACGACCGCATGCCGCTCACGATCGCCCCCGACGACGTGCCCACCTGGCTCACCCCGGACGTCACCGACGTCACCGAGCTCCACCACCTGCTCCGCCGCCCCGCCGACGGCGCCCTGCGGGTGCGGGCGGTGTCGACGGCCGTCAACAGCGTGCGCTCCAACGGCCCGGAGCTGCTGGAGACGGCCGAGGACCCGTTGGGGCTGGCGGACTGACGGTGCACCGGATCGCCCGGCCTGCCCGACCACCACCCACCCGCCCGCACCGCGCCGACCTCGCGATCACGGGCACGAGGCTCCTCGCCAAGGCCGCCCGGTTGCGCACGGCCTGGCGCGACCAGCTGGTCCGCTACGCGACGGTCGACGACTTCGGGATGCCCGACGACTACCCGTTCGCCTCCACCGTCGACGTCTCCCACCTGCGGCCCGTCGCCGAGGGCCGGGCGGCCGAACTCGCCGAGGAAGGTCGGTACTTCCTGGAGACGATGCTCGAAGGCCCCGGCCGGGACCTGACGGTCTTCCGGGAGTACCTCACCTCGACGCTCACCGAGCACGGCCCGCTCCGGGTCAGCTTCGACTCCGACCTGCACCTGCCGTGGCCGATGCTCGCCGTCGACGGCGGCCCGGGCCAGGACGGGCGCCCCGACCCCTGGTCGGACTTCCTCGGCCACCGGCACCAGATCGAGCAGACCGGCACCGCCTACCCGCCGATCCAGCCGCCCTACCCGGCCCGCACCCGGCCGGTCACCAGCCTCAACACCGACGACACGCTCGACTCCATCGGCCGCGCCCCCGAGGTCCGCAAGCTGCTGGAGGACCGCTCGCACCTCACCGTCCGCACCGAGTCCCGCGGTCTGCTCGACGCGCTGTCGCGCGCGGTGCTGGACGAGGACGTCATGTACTTCTGGTGCCACGGCCAGTTCGTCGCCGACGGCTCCGCCTTCAAGCAGCTCGCCGTCCGGCTCTCCGACGACCGGCACATCGACGCCGACCTCGTGCGCCGCCACCGGCGCCGGCACCTGGACGCGCCGGAGGCGATGTTCCGGCCCTTCGTGCTGCTGAACGCCTGCCACACCGGGCAGTCCGCCGAAGGCGAACTCGAACACCTGGGGCGCGCGTTGGTCGACCTCGGGGCGGAGGGCGTGCTCGGCCCGCAGATCGAGATCCCGCAGGTGTTCGCCGCCGAGTACGCGCTCGCCTTCCTCGACCTCTACCTGGCCGGCGGGCTCACGGCGGGCGAGATCACCCAGACCCTCGTCCGGCGCTTCGCCCGCGAGCACGGCAACCCGCTCGCGCTGACCTACTCCCTGCACTGCGGCATCGACAGCATCCTGGAGCTCACCCCGTGATGACGCCATCAGCGGTCCGGCCCGTCACCGT
>NZ_JBFBDY010000768.1:0-2680 GCF_040683475.1 Kitasatospora sp. NPDC093558
GTCTTGAGCAGCTGGTAGAGGCCCTGCTTGCCGTCCTTGACCGGGGAGCTCTCGCCCAGGTAGTCGGCGACGGCCGGGGTCGCGGTGCCGTCCAGGCCGCCCTTGGCGGTGGCGTACCAGTCGCCGTGGCCCGGGCCCTTGTCGTCCGGGAACGGGTCCTGGCCGGGGGGCACGTCGGTGTTGGCCGCGAGTAGTCTGCCGTCCGCCGAGGCCGGGACGGTGACGAGGGCGGAGGCGGCGAGAGCGACGCTCAGGCGGTCGGGGCTGCCGGGCACCGAGCTGACGTTGAGGTAGCTCTCGGTCACCCCGGTGACAGCGTCGCGCAGGGTGAGGTTGAAGCTCTTCTGGTCGGCTGCGGCCGGGGCCTTGTCGCGGGTCTGGTAGTCGACCCGGGCCCGCAGGTGGTTGCCCCAGTCGCCGGGGCTGACGGCGGTCAGCGTGACGGCGTCGGCGGCTGCGCCCGAGGCGGCGGCGAGGACGACCGTGGCGGTGGCCGGGTAGGTCGGGCCGTCGGCCGGCGCGTCCTTGGGCTTCACGGCGGTGATCCGGACGATCTCGGCCTCGGCGCCGCCGTTCTGGAAGAACTGGTAGACCGCGTAGCTCAGGTCCGAGGTGCGGTCGAGCCCGCCGAACTCCCGCTCGTAGTCGGCCCAGCTGGTGATGTGCACCGGGTCCGTCACCGATCCGCGCGGCGCCGTCCCGACGAACGCGGCGATCGACGTCGGCACGCCGACGATCGTGCGCACGGCGCTCGGCAGCTCGTCGATGTAGACGCCCGGATAGGTGGGGCTGATGGGCATCGTGACTCCCTTCGCGAGGGCAGCGGCAGCGCCCGCGGTCACCGTCCAGCGTCCGGGCCGGCCATCACGGTGGCGTCACGCCCGCTGTTCGGCGCCGTGCGGGAACGGTGACGCGGCCGTGACGCCGGGAACCTCCGGCGGCACGGGCACGCCGGAAGACCCGACATCAAATGTGCATGTCAATGACCTTGCCCATGCAGTGTTCTGACGCTCCGTAAGGAATGAGCGACGCAGCGTCACAACCCCACTCCGCTCAGGACCGCACCGGAGGCGACCTTTCCGGCATATCGAACGCGTGGTGGAATTGTGCTGGAAGTGCGAACATCTTTACCCCATCATCTCGGGAGGTACACCGCCCATCCGCTCCGGCCACGAGCCGGCGCCCGGGCCACCCTTCAGGAGTAGTGGATGAGTTCGACGGAATTCCCCGCACTTGACCCCGCAGCCGCCCTGGCCGATCTGATCGACGCCCAGGTCGGACGCACGCCGGACGCCGTCGCCCTGATCGACGGCGAACGGCGACTGACCTACCGCGAACTTGGCGAACGCTTGACCTCGACCGCGGGCCGCCTGGCCGGGGCCGGCGTCGGCCCCGGCACCCTGGTCGGCGTGTGCCTGCCGCGCTCGGCCGAGCTCGTGGTGGCCCTGCTCGCCGTGCTCCGGGCCGGCGGCGCGTACGTGCCGCTGGACCCGGCCTACCCGCAGGACCGGCTGGAGCTGGTGATCGGCGACGCGCGGGCGCCGTTCGTGCTCACCGACCGGGCACACGAGCACCTCGTGGCGGGGGCCGGTGCCGCCGTCCTGTACGCGGGTCCGGACGAGCAGGGCCCGACCGCACCCGTCGCGCCGGTGGGCAGCACCGACGCGGCGGCGTACGTCCTGTACACCTCGGGCTCCACCGGCCGCCCCAAGGGCGTCGTCGTCCCGCAGCGCGGCGTCAACGCCCTGCTGCGCTGGGCCGCCGCCACCTACCGGACCGAGGACGTGGCGGGCGAGCTGTTCGCCACCTCGGTCTGCTTCGACATCTCGGTGTACGAGGTCTTCTTCCCGCTCGCCGTCGGCGGCGCGGTCGTCGTCGCCGAGAACGCGCTCGCCCTGCCGGACCTGCCCGCGCGCGACGCGGTCACCCTCGTCAACACCGTCCCGAGCGCCATGGCGGCCCTGCTGCGCGGCGGCGCCCTGCCCGCCGGCGTACGGGTCGTCAACCTGGCCGGGGAGGCGCTGTCGCGCCGGCTCGCCGACCAGGTCCACGCGCAGCCCGGCGTCGAGCGGCTCTACAACCTGTACGGGCCCACCGAGGACACCGTCTACTCCACCTGTGCCCTGGTCGGCCGGGACGAGACCGGCGAGCCGCCGATCGGCCGGCCGGTCGGCGGCACCACGGCGCACGTCCTGGACGAGCGGCGCGGGCCCGTCCCGGACGGCGGGATCGGCGAGCTGTACCTGGCGGGCGAGGGCCTGGCGCACGGCTACCACGGCCGCCCCGACCTCACCGGGGAGCGGTTCGTGACCGTCGGCGGCGAGCGCTGCTACCGAACGGGCGACCTCGTCCGGCGGCGCGCGGACGGCAGCCTGGAGTACCACGGGCGGGCCGACCACCAGGTGAAGGTGCGCGGCTTCCGGGTCGAGCTCGGCGAGATCGAGGCCGTGCTCACCACCCATCCGGCGGTGGAGGCCGCCGTGGCGGTCGTCCAACACGATGACGCGGGAGCCTACTTGGCGGCCTTCGTCCAGTCCTTCCAGGCAGCCGACCCCGCCGAGCTGCGCGCCCACTGCGCCGCCGCGCTGCCCGCCTACATGGTGCCGCTCGCGATCGGCGTGCTGGAACGCCTGCCGCTCACCCCCAACGGCAAGACCGACCGCGCGGCGCTGCCCCGGGT
>NZ_JBFBDY010000769.1:0-2674 GCF_040683475.1 Kitasatospora sp. NPDC093558
GCCCTCTGCCGTAGCGAGGCATCGACGTGATGGTGTTCTCGGGGGACGTTCTTCGCCCGGTCGAACCCGCGCATCGCCACGATGCTCGCGCAGCGCGCGGCGGCCGGGGTGAAGGTTCGGCTGTGCTTTGGTGACCCTCAGGGTCGCGCGGTGGCGGTCCGCGGGCGAGAGGAGGGAATCGGCGGCGCCCTCGCAGCAAAGATCGGCGCCTCGCTGACCTACTACCGGCCGCCGCTCGGCACGTCCAGCTGCGAAATCCGCCTTCACGACACCACGTTGTACAACTCACTGTTCCGCTACGACGGCGACCTGCCGGTCAACCCGCACATCTGGGGCCGACCTGCATCCGCGAACCCTCTGCTGCACCTTCAAAAGGACGGCGTGCTGGGTCGGTTCGACAGCTACGCTTCGAGCTTCGACGCGGTCTGGGACTCCGCCCGCCGTGGACCGACGACGCGCAGGGGAGCCAGTCTCATGGCCGGCAGGACTGAGTACTACGGCGATCCGGACGCACCGGCCGCGAACTCGCTGGTCCCTGCGAGCAACCTGCTCGTACAGAACGAGGCCGGCGAGATCCTGCTGCAACGCCGGCGCGACACCGGGCAGTGGGCACTGCCCGGTGGGAAGCAGGACATCGGCGAGTCCGCCGCCGACTGCGCAGTACGCGAGTGCGAGGAGGAGACCGGGATCAAGGCGGAGATCACCGGTCTCCTCGGGGTCTACTCCAACCCGGAGCACATCGTCGTCTACAGCAGCAACGGTGAGGCTCGCCAGCAGTTCGAAGTGGCGTACATCGGCCGCCCGGTCGGTGGTACCCCGACGGTCAACGACGAGGCCGACGGTGTGCGCTGGGTGCGGCCGGGCGACCTGGACGAGTACGACATCCACCCGAGCATGCGCCAGCAGATCGGCCACTACCTCAGCGGTCGGTACCCCTACCTCGGCTGACTCAGGGCGGCGAGCCGGTGTTCGGTGCGGGCTACCGCCGCCTCGATCTCCGGCTGTGCGCGCTGGACGAACCGTCCCACCAGCGTGCCGGCTCCATACCGGGCGAGGATCTCCGCGACCCGGTCCCGAGCGCTGGTCGGCGTTCCATCGGAGGTGGTGGTCATGTCGCAGAGGATCAGGGCGTCGATCAGCAGCTGGTCAGCGAGCATCGGGAACTCGTGCTCCAGGGTCTCGCGCAGCCCACGTTCCTCAGCTTCCAGCAGGGCAAGCGAGTGGTTGGCCACCAGCCGCACAAGCCGCGCATCTGCGCCGTGCTCGTCCCGCAGGAACCTTGCACCGTCAAGGGGATGGAAGCCGGTCAGGACCAGACGAGGTGCGTAGCCGACATCGTGGAGCACTGCGGCGGCGGCCAGCAGGCCATCATCCGGCCCGGCGATCGCGGTCAGTTGCTCGGCTTGACGTGCAACCCCTTGGGAGTGCGACCACCGCCTCGGCAGGGTGTCCGCCAGCTCCTGCTCGGCGATCCGCCGCGCCCACTCCCATGCAGTGGCCTCTCCTGCGGCAGGCCCGGTTGTGCTGTTCCGGGCCTGCCGCCGGTACGACTACCTGGGTGCTGCTGGGGTCAAGGACTTGCAGCCGAGCCAGCGCTGCAGCACCGCTGGCACCGCGACGGTGCCGTCCGGCTGCTGGTGCTGTTCCAGTAGGGCCGGCACCAGGCGGCTGGTGGCCAGCCCAGAGCCATTGAGGGTGTGCACGTAGGCGGCCTTTCCTGCCGCGGGGCGGAAGCCGATGTTGCCGCGGCGGGCCTGGTAGTCCCGGGCGTTCGACACCGAGCTCACCTCGACGTAGCCGTCGATGCTGGGCAGCCAGACCTCGACGTCGAAGGTCTTGGCCATCGAGGCGCTGGTGTCCTCGGCGGCCAGCCGGGTGATCCGGTGGTGCAGGCCGAGTGCCTCGACCAAGTTGGCTGCTTTGGCCAGGAGTTCCTCATGGGCGGCATCGGAGGCGTCGGGGTGCGCGAACTGGAACATCTCGACCTTGTTGAACTGGTGCCCGCGAAGGGTTCCACGGTCGGCGGCGCGATAGCTGCCGGCCTCGCGCCGGTAGCAGGGCGAGTAGGCGACGTACTTGCGCGGCAGTTCGTCCTCCGCCAGGACCTCGTCGCGGTGGAGGTTGACCAGGGCGGTCTCCGAGGTCGGCAGCAGGAACCGCTGCGGCCCGGCCGGACCCTGTTCGAGCGCGAAGACGTCCTCGGCGAACTTGGGGAACTGGCCTGCGGTGTAGCCGGCCTGATAGGTCAGCAGGTGGGGCGGCAGGATCAGCTCGTAGCCGTCCTGGACGTGGGTCTCGATGAAGAACTTGAGCAGCGCCCATTCGAGGAGCGCCCCGTTGCCGCGGTAGACCCAGTTGCCGGTGCCACCGAGCTTGACGCCGCGCTCGTAGTCGATCAGCCCGAGCCGGCCGGCCAGATCGACGTGGTTGTGCGGCTCGAAGTCGAAGTCCGGACGAGTGCCGTGCTCGCGAACGACCTGGTTCTGCTCCTTGCCGCCAGTCGGCACGTCCTCGTCGGGCAGATTGGGCAGCAGGTCTGAACGAGTGCCTCCGCGCCGTGGGGGTAGTGCCCGGCCACGATGAAGTGCGGCACCATGAACGCGGCCACCAACCAGCCCGCCCCCAGGCGGCTGGAACCCCAGTCGATCACGTGGACCTCGCTGTTGATGATCAG
>NZ_JBFBDY010000770.1:0-2669 GCF_040683475.1 Kitasatospora sp. NPDC093558
CGGTGATGTCCGCGCTCGCGGTCGGCGCCGTGGACACCGTGCTGCGCACCGCGGCCGGCTTCGACCAGGCGCACCGGCCGGGCGGCTGGGGCTCGGCCCGGGCGGCCCGCACCGACACGGCCGTCGCCGGAGCCTTCGTCAACCTGCTGCTGTACGACGCCTTCGCCACCGTCGCGCTGCGCGCCCTGCACCTGCTGCCCGAGCAGACCAGCGTCTACTCGGCGACGCTCAAGTACCTGCTGCCCCGGGTGCTGATCGAGACGATGTACGAGCTGTCGACCGTCCTCGGCTCGGGCATCTACGCGCGCGAGGGCAGCCTCGGGATCTTCCAGAAGCACCTGCGGGACGTCCCGGTGCTGAGCCTCGGCCATGCCGGGACGGTCGCCTGCCAGGCCACCGTGATCCCGCAGCTGCCGTGGCTGGCCCGGCGCTCGTGGGGCGCGCAGGAGCCGGCCCCGGCCGCGCTGTTCCGGCTGCGCGACCCGCTGCCGCCGCTGCGTACCGAGCGGCTGGACCTGGCCTGCGGGCGCGACAGCGTGAGCGCCGAACTGCTGGCCGGCGTGCCGCGGGAGGCCGCCGGACGGGACGACGTGCTCGCCGCGCTGCGGGAACTGGTCGCCCTGCTGGCCGACCAGTTCCGCGAACTGCGGGACCAGGTGATCGAGCTGGAGGGCCGCCCGGCCGCGCGCGACGTGGCCGGCTTCGCCCTCGTCGACCGGTACGCGCTGCTGCTGGCCGGGGCCTCGGTGCTCGGCGTCTGGCGGCACGCCGGGGACGGCGACGACCCCTTCCTCGCCGACCCGTCCTGGGCCGCCGCCGCCCTGCACAAGGTGGCCAGGCGGCTCACCCCGAAGGTGCCCGCCCTGCCGCCCGGCTGCGAGGCCCGGATCCGGCAGGAGGTCCGGATCCGGTACAGCGCCCGGCACAGCTACGACCTCTGGAACACGCCGGTATCCGGCTGACCCGACGAGCCGGCCCGAGGAGCCCGGCCCGACGAGCCCGTCCTCGATGGTGAGACAACCCGCCCGACAAGGAGCCCTGCGATGACCGCCCCCTACCGCCTGCCGGCCGTGACCCCGGGCGTGCCCCTGCCCGAGTGGCTGTCGGCACGAGTGGCGATGTACCTGCGCCGGCCCGCGATCAGCATCCAGCCCACCGTGCCGCTCGCCGAGTACGGCATGGACTCCGTCCAGGCCCTCAGCCTCTGCGGCGACCTGGAGGAGGAGTTCGGCCTCGACGTCGAGCCGACCCTGCTGTGGGACTACCCGACGATCGAGAGCCTGCTCGGCTACCTGGGCCAGGTGCTGGCCGACCTGCCCACGGCCGCCGGGGAGGGAGTGCGTTGAGCGACGGCATCGCCGTCGTCGGGCTCGACTGCGCCTTTCCCGGGGCCGGGGGTCCCGAGGCCTACTGGGACGTCCTGATGCGGGGCGCCGACGCCGCCGGGGCGGCGGCCGGTGCCCGCTGGGACCGCGCCGCCTTCCCCGGCCTGCCGCCCGGCGGGCTGATCGCCGACGCGGACGCCTTCGACGACGAGTTCTTCTCCATCGCCCCGCGCGAGGCCGCCGCCATGGACCCGCACCACCGGCTGCTGCTCCAGTGCGCCTGGCGCGCCATCGAGGACTCCGGGGTGTCGCCGGCCGCGCTGGCCGGCACCGGCACCGGCGTCTACGCGGGCGTGATGGGCGGCGAGTGGGGACGGCTCACCATGGCCGACCCCGACCGGATCCGCCCGCAGGACGGCTCCGGCACCAGCGCCGCGATGACCGCCAACCGGATCTCGTACCACCTCAACCTGACCGGCCCGAGCATGGCCGTGGACACCGCGTGCTCGTCCTCGCTCGTCGCCGTGCACCTCGCGGCCAACGCCCTGCGCGCGGGCGAGTGCGACACCGCGCTCGCGGGCGGGGTCAACCTCGTGCTCTCGCCCGTCCTCGGGCTCGTGTACGAGCGCCTCGGCGTCGGCTCCCCGGACGGCCGCTGCCGCCCGTTCAGCGCCGACGCGAACGGCATCGGACGCAGCGACGGCGTGGGCGTGGTCGTGCTGCGCCGCCTCGCGGACGCCGTCGCCGACGGGCAGCGGGTGTACGCCGTCGTGCGGGGCAGCGCGGTCAGCCACGACGGGCGCAGCAACGGCGTCACCGCGCCCAACCGGTGGTCCCAGCAGAAGGTCCTCGAACAGGCCCACCGCCGGGCCGGGATCACCCCCGGTCGGGTGGCCTTCGTCGAGGCCCACGGCACCGGCACGCTGCTCGGCGACGCCATCGAGTGCGCCGCGCTCGGCACCGTCCACGGCGTCGAGCGGCCCGCGCCCTGCGCGATCGGCTCGGTCAAGGGCAACATCGGCCACACCGAGGGCGCGGCCGGCATCGCCGGGCTGATCAAGGCCGCCCTCGCGCTGCACCACCGGGTGGTGCCCGCGAGCCGGTACGCCGACCGGGAGAACCGGCAGCTGCGGCTGGCCGACCGGGGCCTGAAGCTGCTGAAGGCCCCGCTGCGGCTGCCGGCCGGCGAGTCCTTCGCCGGGGTGTCCAGCTTCGGCATGGGCGGGACGAACGCGCACGTCGTGCTCGCCTCCGCACCGCCGCGCACCCGCCCGGCCCGCCCGCGCCGCGCGGGCCGGCGGGCGCGCTGGGACGGCGGCGTGTTCACCGTCACCGCCGACACCC
>NZ_JBFBDY010000771.1:0-2667 GCF_040683475.1 Kitasatospora sp. NPDC093558
GAACAGGGCCGCGCCGGCGCCGATCACCGGGACGGACCCGAGGACCATGCCCCCCGCCACCCCGAGGAAGCCGGCCAGGGCGAGCGCGCGCCAGTGCAGCGGGGCGCGGTTCTGCAGCAGCAGCTCGGCGACCAGCCAGAGCGCCACCACCGCCAACGCGGCGTACAGCAGCAGGTATCCGATGCCCATCCGCCCGCTACCTCCAGTCGCGTGCCCGCGCGCGCCGCGCGTGTGCGGCGACTGTACCGGTTGAACGGCCGGGGCACCGCATCGCGTTCCCGCCGTCCGTGGCGCGGGGGTGCACACGACCGAGCCCGCCACCGACGGTGCGGTGACGGGCCCGTGAACGCTCAGCGCTGGTGCAGCCCGAGGTTCTGGTAGATCTCCAGCGTCGCGGTCGAGTGGTTCAGCGTGATGAAGTGCAGGCCCGGCGCGCCCTCCGCGAGGAGCCGCTCGGCCATCGCGGTGGCGTGCTCCATGCCGATCGCGCGCAGCGCCGCCGGGTCGTCGATCGCGGACCGCAGGCGGGCCTCCAGGTCGGCGGGGAACGCCGAGCCGCTCAGCTGCGGGAAGCGCTCCAGCTGCTTGGCGTTGGTGACCGGCATGATCTCCGGGATGATCGGCGTCTCGCAGCCCGCCGCCGTCACCCGGTCGCGCAGCCGCAGGTAGTCGTCGACCTCGAAGAACATCTGGGTGATCGCGTAGTCGGCGCCCGCGCGGACCTTCGCGACGAAGTGCCGGATGTCGTCGTCCCAGTTGGTCGAGCGCGGGTGCATGTTCGGCGAGGCCGCGACGCCGACGCAGAAGTCGCCGATGCCCTTGATCAGCTCGACCAGCTCGTAGGCGTAGGTGACGCCCTCCGGGTGCCGGACCCACTCGCCCATCGGGTCGCCGGGCGGGTCGCCGCGCACCGCGAGGACGTTGCGCACGCCCTGGTCGGCGTACTGGCCGATGATGTTGCGCAGCTCGGCGACCGAGTGGTCGACGGCGGTCAGGTGGGCGACCGGCGTCAGCGTCGTCTCGGTGGCGATCCGCCCGACCATGTTGACGGTGCGCTCGCGCGAGGAGCCGCCGGCGCCGTAGGTCATGCAGACGAAGTTCGGGTCGAGCGGCTCCAGCCGCCGGATGGCGTCCCAGAGCTTCTGCTCGCCGGCCTCCGTGCGCGGGGGCATGAACTCGAAGGAGAAGGACCGCTTGCCGGCCGCCAGGAGCTCGCGGACCGTCAACGCGCGGTCCGATCTGGTGGAAGCGATACCGAGTGCCATGCTGGCAGGTTATCCGGGTGCCGAAGGACCGGGACAACTCGGTTCCACGGATTGAGACAAACGATGGACGGCATTCCGCTTATCGTTCCGACCGCCCCGCAGCCCTGCTCGCACGGGTGTTCCCGCCCGCCCCGCTACGCTTGCTGCACCCCAAGAGAACCTGCGGAGCCTCATCGTGACCTCGTCCAGCAACCGGCCGGCCAACCCCATTGACGTGGAGGACGTCCGCGAACGAGTCAACGCCGCCCTTGCCGCGTTCATGGACGGCCAGTCCGCTCTGCTCGGCGGGATCTCGCCCCAGCTGGCGCCCGCCGCGGACGCGCTGCGCGACTTCCTGCTCGACGGCGGCAAGCGCCTGCGCCCGGCCTTCTGCTACTGGGGCTGGCGCGGCGCCGGCGGCGCGGCCGAGGGCGAGGGGATCGCCAACGCGGCGGCGGCCCTGGAACTGCTCCAGGCGAGCGCGCTGGTCCACGACGACCTGATGGACCGCAGCGACACCCGCCGCGGCCTGCCCTCGATCCACCGCCGCTTCGAGGCGATGCACCGCGAGCGCGGCTGGCGCGGCGACCGCGAGCAGTACGGCGCCTCGGCCGCGGTGCTGCTCGGCGACCTCCTGCTGATCTGGTGCGACGAGCTGTTCCTGCGCTCCGGCCTGGCCCCGGCCGCGGTGCTGGCCGCCAAGCCCGCCTTCGACCTGATGCGCACCGAGGTCATGCTCGGCCAGTACCTGGACGTGCTGGAGCCGGTCGCCGGGGACTCGACGGACGAGGGCGCGCTGGACCGCGCGCAGACGGTGCTGCACTACAAGTCGGCGAAGTACACGATCGAGCGCCCGCTCCAGGTCGGCGCGCTGCTGGCCGGCGCCGGTCCCGAGCTGGTCGCGGCGTACGGCGCGTTCGGCCTGCCGCTGGGCGAGGCGTTCCAGCTGCGGGACGACCTGCTCGGCGTCTTCGGCGACCCTGCGGTCACCGGCAAGCCGGCCGGGGACGACCTGCGCGAGGGCAAGCGCACCCTGCTGGTCGCGCACGCGATGCGCGGGCTGCCGGCCGCCGACGCGCGGCACCTGGACGAGCGGCTCGGCGCGCCCGACCTCGCCGCCGACGAGGTCGCCGGCCTGCGGGACCTCGTCGCGCGCAGCGGGGCGCCGGAGCTGGTGGAGGCCAGGATCGACGAGCTGATGCGGCAGTCGCTGGCCGCCCTGGAGGCGGCGCCGCTCGCCGACGAGCGCGCCCGCGAGGTGCTGCTGGCCCTGGCCGAGGCCGCCACCGTCCGCAAGTACTGAGCCTCGCGGACGACGGCGGCCCGGGGCTCAGGCCCGGCGCACCCGCCGGGAGAGCTCGGCGGCGGCCGCCCGCGGGTCCTCCGCGGCGGTGATGGCGCGCACGACGACGATCCGGCGGGC
>NZ_JBFBDY010000772.1:0-2660 GCF_040683475.1 Kitasatospora sp. NPDC093558
GACCTCGCCCCGGTCGAGGCGACCGAGCCGCGGATGATCCGCGAGATGGTCGGCGGCGAACTCGCCCGTGGCGCCGCCCTGCGGCCCGCCCCGGCGACGGCCCGCACCGTCCTGAGCGCGCGGGGGCTGACGGCGGACGGTCTCGGCCCGCTCGACCTGGACCTGCGGGCCGGCGAGATCGTCGGCGTGGCCGGGCTGATGGGCTCCGGGCGCAGCCGGCTGCTGCACACCCTGATGGGCGCGCAACCCCGCACGGGCGGCGAGGTCGAGCTGGCCGGCCGCCGCTTCCACCCGCGCCACCCCGCCGACGCCGTCGCCGCGGGCGTCGGCCTGGTGCCGGAGGACCGCAAGGAGCAGTCCCTGCTCCTGTCGCACCCGGTGCGGTGGAACGCCACCCTCGCCACGTTGCGGCGCGACTCCTGGCACGGCGTCCTCACCCCCGGCGGCGACCGTGCACGCTCACAACGGATCGTCGACGGCCTGGGAGTCCGGCTGCACAGCCAGGAGCAGCCGATCGGCGACCTGTCCGGCGGCAACCAGCAGAAGGTCGTGTTCGGCCGGTGGCTGCACGCCGCCCCCGACGTCCTGCTGCTCGACGAGCCCACCCGCGGCGTCGACGTGGGGGCCAAGGCCGAGATCTACCGGCTCGTCGACCGGGCCGCGGCGGACGGTCTGGCCGTCCTGGCCGCCTCGTCCGAACTGGAGGAACTGCTGTGGATCTGCCACCGGATCCTGGTGATGGCCCACGGCCGGATCGTCGCCGACCTGCCCCGCGAGCAGTTCGGCAAGGAACGCATCATGACGGCGGCCACCAGCCGGCCGCAGCCGTCGGCGAGCACGGAGGAACGCGCATGACCACCGAGACCGCCCCCTCCCGCGAGGAGGCGCCCGCACCGGCCCGGAGCCGGCTGCGCGTCCTGGTCGACACGCCCGAAGTGGGGGTCGTCCTCGCCTGCGTCGCCGTGTTCACCGCGCTCGCGCTGGCCCGGGACACCTTCGCGAGCGCGGTCAACCTCCAGGGCATGGGCGCCGACCTGGCCCAGTACGGGCTGATCGCGATCGGCGAATCGCTCGTCATCCTGACCGGCGGCATCGACCTGTCGGTGGGCGCCCTGCTGGGCACCAGTGTGATCCTGATGTCCTGGTTCGACGTGCGGGCCGGCCTGCCCGCCGGGGTGGCGGTCCTGGCGACCCTGGCCGTCGCCGGACTCGTCGGGCTGGTCCACGGGCTGGCCGTGACCCGGCTGCGGATGCCGCCGTTCGTCGTCACGCAGGTCACGTACACGGTGGCGCAGGGCGTGACCCTGGCGATCACCTCGGGGACCTCCATCGTCGGCATCGACCCGTTCTTCGGCGACGTCGGCCAGAGCTACCTGGCCCAGATCCCGGTGCCGCTGGTGCTGTTCGCGGTGGTGACCGCCGCCGCGTGGTTCTTCCTCGAACGCACCTACGCCGGACGGCAGGTCTACGCCGTCGGCGGCAACCCCGAGGCGGCCCGGCTGGCCGGAATCCGCGGCGACCGGCGGGTGGTGTCGATGTACGTGGCCTCCTCCCTGGTGTCGGCCTTCGCCGGAATGCTCGTGCTGGGCCGGATGGGGGTCGGCTCCGCCAGCGGCGTCGGCGTCGGCTGGGAGCTCTCGGCGATCGCGGCCGCGGTCATCGGCGGGGTCAGCCTGACCGGCGGGCAGGGCAGGGTCGTGGGCATCGTCGCCGGTGCTGTCCTGCTGGAGCTGATCAACAACGGACTGACGACCCTTCAGGTCAACTCCAACTACACCAACATCGTGCTGGGTTGCGTGCTCGGCCTGGCCATCACGGCCGACCGCCTGCGCGCCAGGCACGTGGCGAGACGCTCCTGACTCTGTCCCCGTCGCCTATTACCCGAGCGCCCCGGCACGCCCCCGCCCGGCCCGGCGGGGGTTTCGCCGTGCCCGCGAGCCGGTGACACCGGCACGGGCCGCGCGCCCCCATCTCATGGCCGTATGGCCCTTCTTGACGGGGCAAACCCCCTCCGGTTGGCGGGTGTACATCAAGATCAGGGCCCGTTGACAATGGGCCGAAGGTGCCCCTTGCCGCCGACGGAAGGCAGGAGCCACAACGCAGGCCTCCTACCCGGGCGGCAGACAGCGTCATCCAAAGGGGGTACGCAGGTCCTGGGGTCCCGATCGGGCAGCGATCAACGGGGAATGGTTTGGGGCTGAACAGCGCGAACACGGCCATCATCGCCCTCCCGGGCGGAATGCCCGGCGAACGGTGTCTCCACGTGGCATGGGCCGGGCGCACGAGAGTGGCCCCGGGCTCGCCGGAGGCCTCGCGGGCGGTGCGCCGGGCGGTGGGCCGGATGCTCGGAATACCGCATGACGACGTGCCGTTGGGCCACGACGCGTTCGGACGGCCGCGACTGGACGGCTGGCCGCTGGGGCTCGCCGCCTGCTTCGACGGCGGGCGGCTGACGGTGGCGCTGGCCCGGGACATGGCGGTGGCGCTCAGCCTTCAGGAAGTGCCGCGCGACTGCTCCGGCATTGATTTGTTAGCGTTCACAAAGGCCGAGCGCAGCTGGGCGGCCGAGGGGCCGCACGGCACGGCCGGTGAGCGGCTGGCCCGCCTGTGGACGCGCAAGGAGGCGGCCCTGCGGTTGGGCGGCGGGCCGCTGTCGGCGG
>NZ_JBFBDY010000773.1:0-2658 GCF_040683475.1 Kitasatospora sp. NPDC093558
GGGCGCTCCCGGGGGCCCCCCCCCACCGCCGGGTCCCCCGCCGGGGGGCCCGGGCCGGGGGTGCCCGCCACCGGCCGGACACCACCCGCGCCCGCCGCGCCCGACGCGCGCCCCTCCGTCCACCGCCACCACCACCGGGCACCGGCCGCCCAACGCGCCGTGCCCGGCCGTCCGTCGGCCCACCCGCGGGCCACCCAGGGGGGATCCACACCCATGGCCACACTCTGCCGCCCCGCCATCGCCGTGCCCGAGCACGTCATCACCCTCGACGAGACCCTCGACCTGGCCCGCGCGATGCACGCCGGCCACCCCCAACTCACCCTCGCGCTGCGGCTGATCGAGAACACCGGCGTGCGGACCCGGCACCTGGTCCAGCCCATCGAACAGACCCTGCGACACCCGGGCTTCACCGCCCGCAACGCCGTCTACGAGCGCGAGGCCAAGCGCCGCGTCCCCGAGGTGGTCGAAGCGGCGCTGCGCAATGCCCAGTTGGGCGCCCAGGACATCGACCTCCTGATCTACGTGTCGTGCACCGGCTTCATGATGCCGTCGATGACCGCCTGGCTGATCAACAGCATGGGCCTGCGCCCGGACACCCGCCAGATGCCGATCGCCCAGCTCGGCTGCGCGGCCGGCGGCGCCGCCGTCAACCGCGCGCACGACTTCTGCCGCGCCTACCCAGGCGCCAACGTGCTGATCGTGGCCTGCGAGTTCTGCTCGCTCTGCTACCAGCCGACCGACCTCGGCGTCGGCTCGCTGCTCTCCAACGGCCTGTTCGGGGACGCCGTCGCCGCCGTGGTGATGCGCGGGCACGGCGGCACCGGGGTGTCCTTCGAGCGCAACGGCTCGCACCTCGTCCCCGACACCGAGAACTGGATCTCCTACGGGGTCCGGGACACCGGCTTCCACTTCCAGCTCGACCGGCGCGTGCCGGGCACGATGGAACTGCTCGCGCCGGCCCTGCGCGGCCTGGCCGCCGAACACGGCTGGGACGTGTCGGGGCTCGGCTTCTACATCGTCCACGCCGGCGGCCCGCGCATCCTCGACGACCTCTGCCACTTCCTCAACCTCGATCCGGCCGTGTTCCGTTACAGCCGGGCCACGCTCACCGAACGCGGCAACATCGCGAGCGCCGTCGTCTTCGACGCCCTCGCCCGGCTGTTCGCCGACGGCGGCGCGGCCCACGGCACCCACGGCCTGATCGCCGGCTTCGGCCCCGGCATCACCGCCGAGATGTCGCTGGGGAGTTGGGCGTCGGTGCCGCTCAGCGTGGCGCAGCCCCGGCGACCGCGCGCCATCGCCACCGCCGACCTCTCTCGCGTCCATCCCGGTGTCCCCCGCCGTTTCCCGGCCGGCACTACGATCACCGAATGACCGATACCACGGACCGGACCGACACCGACCCCGCCGCCAGAGCCGCGGAACTCGCCGCGCTCTTCCCCGCGTTGCACGCGCCGCAGTACTGGGCCTGGGGGAGGTACGACGCGCAGTTCTCGACCGAGCTGCCGTCGGACCGCCTGGTGACCAACATCCACCTCGTGGGCTTCGCGGACGGCGGCGTGGTGCTCTGCCGGGACGACCGGGACCACTGGTTCCTGCCCGGCGGCACGCGCGAGCAGGACGAGACCGTCGCCGACTGCCTGGAGCGCGAGCTGAAGGAGGAGGCGGGTGCCCGGCTGCTCGACGAGCCGGCGTGGCTCGGCGCGCACCGCTGCCGGACGGACGACCCGACGCCGTACCGGCCGTGGCAGCCGCACCCGGAGAAGGCCTGGCTGTGGGGCTGGGCGGAGGTCGCGGTGGACTCCGCGCCGACCAACCCTTCGGACGGCGAGCAGGTCGTCGAGGTCAGCGCGCTGCCGGTGGCCGAGGCGCAGCGGCTGCTGGTGGCCTCGCACGAGGCCTGGTGGGGCGAGCTGATCGGGCTCGCGGTGGAGCTGCGGCGGCGGGCGGGGCTGGGCTGAGGCCTCGTCCCGCGGCGGTATTCCCAACCCGCAGGAAGATCACTGGAACGGCTCAGCAGCGATGCGCGCCGTCCGTTTTGCGATGATATGACTCGGCCATGGACACCTCTTCGTTGGCCGGCTCGCTGGCCGCCTCGCTGGCCGTGGACTACCCGGTGCTCAACATCTTCTGGACGATGCTGGAGCTGTTCCTCTGGGTGCTCTGGTTCTTCCTGCTGTTCAAGATCATCACGGACATCTTCCGCAGCCACGACCTGAGCGGCTGGGGCAAGGCCGGCTGGCTGGTCCTGGTGATCATCCTGCCGCTGATCGGCGTGCTCGCCTACCTGATCGCGCGCGGCGAGGGCATGGGGAAGCGCGACCTCGCCCAGGCGCAGCAGGCCGAGGCCGCCGTCCAGGCGTACATCCGGGACGCGGCCGGGACCTCCGGGACTTCCGGGGCCTCGGCGGACGGCGGCGGGCGCAGCCACGTCGACGACCTGGCGACGCTGGCCGACCTGAAGGACAAGGGCCTCATCTCCGACGCGGAGTACCAGCGGGCCAAGGAGAAGCTCCTGGTGTGAGCGGAGACGGCGGAACGGCCGGGGGCCCCGGGGGCTTTAAACCCCCCCCCCCCCCCCTGCGTGGTTCCGGGTTGCCGATTAAGGGTTTGGTGTGACCGCATAGGTTTTTACGGATAACAGAACACCTATACCTG
>NZ_JBFBDY010000774.1:0-2651 GCF_040683475.1 Kitasatospora sp. NPDC093558
GACCGTGCCGTCCGTCGGGCCGCTCATATCGCCGCCGCCAGGTCGCGGGTGCGGCCGTCGCGGACGACGACCTCCCGGTCGGCGTAGGCGGCGACGCGGACCTCGTGGGTGACGAGGACGACGGCCGCGCCGGACTCCCGGGCGGCGCGGGTCAGGAGCTTCATGACCCGCTCGCCGTTGAGCGAGTCGAGCGCGCCGGTCGGCTCGTCGGCGAACACGGCCCTGGGCTCGGTGATCAACGCCCGTGCCGCGCCGACGCGTTGCCCCTGGCCGCCGGAGATCTCGCCGGGGCGCTTGGCGGCGACGTCCGCCACCTCCAGGCGCTCCAGCCACTCGACCGCGCGTGCCTCGGCGGCCCGGCGGCGCATGCCGTTCAGGCGCAGCGGCAGGGCGACGTTCTCCAGGCAGGAGAGCTCGGGCACGAGCTGGCCGAACTGGAAGAGGAAGCCGAACTCGGTGCGCCGCAGGGCGGAGAGCTCGGCGTCCGAGCAGGCGGTGAGGTCGCGGCCGCGGTAGTCGATCGTGCCGCTGTCGGGGCGGGTGATCCCGGCCAGGCAGTGCAGCAGCGTGGACTTGCCGGAGCCCGACGGGCCCATCACGGCGACGAGTTCGCCGGCCGCGACGGTGAGCGAGGCGCCCTCCAGGGCGGGGGTGAGCCCGTAGGACTTGTGCAGGTCGCGGGCGGTGAGCAGGGGTTCGGGGGCGGTCATCGCTGGGACTCCGTGATGCGGGCGGCGAGTTCGTCGAGGCGCGCGGCGGTCAGTTCGAGCCAGCGCAGGTCGGCCTCCAGGTGGAACAGCGCGTGGTCGCAGATCAGTTCGTCGGCGAGGTCGCCGTCGAGCTTGCGGCGGGTCAGCTCGCGCATGGCCTTGAGGTGTTCGGAGCGCTGGAGGTCGAGGACGTCGGCGGCGGAGCGGCCGGTCAGCAGGGCGAGCACGACCTTCTGGTACAGCGTGCTCTGCAGGTACGGCTCCGGGCTCTCGGGGTGGCCGAGCCAGTCGGCGAGGTCGGTGACGCCGGCCTCGGTGATCGCGTACTTCTTGCGGTCCGGGCCGCCGCCCGCCTCGACGCCCTCCACGACGACGAGCCCGTTCTTCAGCAGCCGGGACAGCGTCGAGTACACCTGCCCGTAGTGCAGGGAGCGGTCCCGCCCGAAGTGCTCGTCGTAGAGCCGTTTGATGTCGTATCCGTGGCGGGGCTGGGCTTCCAGCAGGCCGAGGAGCATCTGACCGAGTGACATGCCGGGAACTATACACATCATGTATACAGGGGTGTGCATAGTGGTCGACCCGGGGTTTCGCGCCGCGGTGGCGCTAGGATGCGCGCGACATCGCCCGGGATCACCGGGCCGACCTCATGGGGGACTTGATGAGTGGTCAGTGGCAGGAGCTCGGCACGCCGGGCGGCATCGAGGCGTACGTCCACCGCCCCGAGGGCGAGGTGCGCGGCGCGGTCGTCGTCTGCCCCGAGCTGTACGGGGTCAACGCCTACGCCCGCGGCGTCTGCGCGGAGCTGGCCGGGCTCGGGTACGTCGCGCTGGCGCCCGACTTCTACTGGCGCAGCCGGCGGCGCACCGAGCTCGGCTACAGCGCCGAGGAGCGCGAGGAGGGCCTGGTGCTGATGCGCGCCCTCGACCGCGACCAGCTCGTCGGCGACGCCGCCGTCGCGCTCGACGCCGCCCGCGCCTGGGCCGACGGGCGCGGAGTGGCGTTCGTGGGCACGAGCATGGGCGGCCACATCGCGGTGCGTGCGGCCACCGAGCTGCGCTTCGAGCTCGCCGCCGCGTTCTACCCGGGCTGGCTGCTCAACTCCGGCTTCCCGCTGGTCGGTCCGGTGCCGCCGCTGGAGACGGCGGAGCGCATCGCCGCCAACGGCGTGTACCTGCTGGGCTTCTGCGGCGAGCTCGACCACATCCTCCCGCCCGCCGAGTGGCAGGAGGCCGAGCGGAAGCTGACGGAGGCCAAGGTCGGCCACGAGCTGGTCACGTACCCGGGCGCCCGGCACGGCTTCGCCGCCGACCGCCCGGCGGACCACGACGCCGCCGCCACGGCCGACGCCTGGCGCCGCGTCCACGAGGCCCTGGCCGAGCGGTTGTAGCTCCCGGGCCCGGATTTCGGGGCGCACGCCCCGGCGCCGTCGGGCGTCGGGCGCCCGGATTTCGGGGTGCACGCCCCCTGGGGTCGGTCGGCGCCAGGTCGTACACTCCCGGAATGGACCGCAGGACACCGCCCGCACTCTCCGAGCTGCCGCTCCAGGAACTGCAGTGCTTCGCCGTGCTGGTCCACCAGCTGCACTTCGGCCGCACCGCCGGGCTGCTCGGGGTCTCGCAGGGCCGGGTCTCCCAATTGATCAAGCGGCTGGAGGGCCGGGTCGGCGCGCCGGTGTTCGAACGGACCAGCCGGCGGGTGGAGTTGACAGAGCTGGGGCGCGCACTGGCCGAGCAGGTGGTGCCGGCCTTCGAGCAGCTGCGGGAGGGCTTCGACGCGGCCCGGGCGCGGGCGGCGGCGCAGGACCGGCCGATGCGCGTCGGCTTCCAGTGCGTGGTGTACGAGCCGGTGGCCCGGGCCGTCGCCGGGCTGCCGGAGGGCCCGCCGCACCCTCCTCGCGCCGTTCCGCTACCTTCCCGTCACTGTACGTGAGTTGAGTGCGGG
>NZ_JBFBDY010000775.1:0-2649 GCF_040683475.1 Kitasatospora sp. NPDC093558
GGACGAGACCGGGACGCGCCCGCTGAGCTGCTACGCCCGGCCGGAGGACGCGCCGGACGGTCCCTGGACATGCCACGCCACCGGCACCCTGGCCACCGGCACTCTGGCCACCGGCGAGGGCCGGGGCGCCTTCGATACCTCCGCGTGGCCCCCGGCGGACGCGGTGGCCGTCGACCCGGAGTCCTGCCACGACCCGCTGGACCACGGCCCGGCCTTCCGCACGCTGCAAGCGGTGTGGCAGCGGGGCGACGAAGTGTTCGCGGAGGCGGTCCTGCCCGGCCGGGCCGAGCACGCGGCGCCGTACGGCCTGCACCCGGCGCTGCTGGAGGCGGCCGTCCAGATCGCCGCCCTGACGGGGGAGGACGACGGCGGACGGCTGGTGCCCACGGACTGGCGCGAGTTGGCGCTGCACGCGACCGGCGCGGCCGTCGTACGGCTGCGGGTCGCGCGGGCGGGTGCCGGCGCGGGCGCGTCGGTCGAGGTCGTGGACGCGACGGGCGGGCCGGTGCTGTCGGTCGGCTCGCTGACGCTGGGCGAGCCGGCCGCCGTCGCCGAGCGGACCGGGCCGGCCGGGGCGCTGCTGCGGCTCGACTGGGTGGACGTCCCGGCGCGTGCCGCCGGGCCCGTGCGCGCATTCACGCTGGGCGAGGACGTGCCGTCGCTCGCCGACCTGACCGGCGAGGTGCCGGACGTCGTGCTCGTGCCCGTGGCGGGCGGTGCGACGCCCGAGGACGTGCACGAGGTGACGGCGTGGGCGCTTGGCCTGGTGCAGGAGTGGCTGGCCGAGCCGCGTTTCGCGGGAGCCCGCCTGGTGTTCACGACCCGGGGCGCGGTGCCGGGCGGCGTGGTCGCGGACCTCGCCGGCGGCGCGGTCTGGGGTCTGGTGCGGGCGGCCGAGGCGGAGAACCCGGGCCGCTTCGCCCTGCTCGACGTCGAGCGCGCCTCGGACGCGAGGGCGGCGCTGCCCGCTCTCGTCGCCGAACTGGACGGTGGTGACTTCCAGTTCACCGCCTGCGCCGGAGCCGTGCGGGTGGGCCGACTGGCCCGCGTGGCCCCCGGTGGACCCTCGAAGGGCTGGGGTGCGGGCACGGTCGTCGTCACGGGTGGCACCGGCGGTCTGGGCCGTCTCGTCGCCCGGCACCTCATCACCGAACACGGCGTCCGCGACCTGCTGTTGCTGAGCCGTCGCGGTGGCGCTCCCGAGCTGGTGGACGAGCTGACGGACCTCGGCGCCCGTGCCGAGGTCGTGGCCTGCGACGCCGCCGACCGGGACGCGCTCGCGCAGGCTCTCCACGGCCGGACGATCACGGGCGTCGTGCACGCGGCCGGTGTGCTGGACGACGGCGTCGTGAGCGCGCTCACCCCCGAGCGCTTGGCAAGCGTCCTGCGCCCCAAGGTCGATGCGGCCTGGAACCTCCACGAGCTGACCAAGGACCAGGATCTCAAGGCCTTCGTCCTCTTCTCCTCCATCTCCGGTGTGCTGGGCAGCGCCGGCCAGGGCAACTACGCGGCGGCGAACGTCTACCTGGACGCGCTGGCGATCTGGCGCCGCCACCAGGGCCTCGCCGCCCAGTCCTTGGGCTGGGGCGCGTGGGTGCCCACGGCCGGCATGACGGGCACGCTCTCCGAGGCCGACCTGCACCGCATCCGCTCCGCCGGCGTCCCGCCCCTCACCGAGGAGCAGGGCCTCGCCCTGCTGGACGCCGCCATGGCCGTCGACGAGCCCTACCTGGTCGCGACCGGCCGCATGGCCGCCGGGGCCCGCCCGCGCGGCGAGGTCCCCACGATGTTCCGCGCCCTCCTGCCCGGCGGACGTCGTACCGCCGTGAGCACCACGGGCACGGGCGCAGCCCTCGCCACCCACCTGTTCGAGCTGCGCGAGGCCGACCGCCTGCGCCACGTCGTCGACCTCGTCCGCACCGAGGCCGCCGCCGTCCTCGGCCACGCCTCGCCGCAGGCCGTCGCCGCCGACCGCGACTTCCACGACCTCGGCATCGACTCCCTCACCGCACTCGAACTGCGCAACCGCCTCACCGCCGTCACCGGCCTGCGCCTCCCGGCGACCCTGGTCTTCGACCACCCGACGTCCGCCGTCCTCGGCGCCCACCTGCTCGGCGTGCTCCTCGACGAGCAGGACGCCGCGGACGGCGCCGCGCTGTTCGGCCAACTCGACCGCCTGGACGCGGCCCTGGCCGACACGGACCCCGACGAGGCGACGCGCGGCGCGGTTTCGCTCCGGCTGCGCCGAATGCTGGAGAAATTGCGAAACCAGGACGCGCAGAATGCCGAGGACGCCATTGCGGAGCGGCTCGAAGCAGCGAGCGCGGACGAGGTCCTGGCCTTCATCGACAACGAGCTCGGCCGTCTGGGCGACCGCTGACCGACCGCGCCTCATCACAGGAAGGCACCACCTCCCATGTCGAACGACAGCAAGCTCGTTGACTACCTCAAGTGGGTCACGGCCGACCTGCACCAGACACGCCAACGACTGCTGGAGGCCGAGTCCGGCCGGCACGAGCCGATCGCGATCGTCGGCATGGCGTGCCGCCTGCCGGGCGGGGTGACCACCCCCGAGGAGCTGTGGCGGCTGGTCGCGGACGGGCGGGACGGCATCACCGGGTTCCCCGCCGACCGCGGGTGGGACATGGC
>NZ_JBFBDY010000776.1:0-2643 GCF_040683475.1 Kitasatospora sp. NPDC093558
CGGGTGGTGAGGGAGTTCTGCGCGCCGAGGGGGTTGTCGGCGGCGGTCCAGGTGAGCGGGGTGGAGTCGGAGACGAAGTGCAGCGGGAAGGCCTGGCCGGGCACGCCCGCGTCGCCGCTGCCGAGGACGTCGGCGCGGGTCTCGCCCTGGGTGGCGGCGACGACGTTGCCGTAGATGGTGACGCCGGCGCGGCGGTAGGTGTAGGCGAGGTCGTTCGCGAGCAGGATGCGGGTCTGCGGGCCCTGGCCGCGCTGGAGCACCGGCCGGCCGTCGATGGTCCGGTCCAGGCGGTGGCCGACGCCCGCGACCATGGCGAGCTCGGCGGCCTGCACGCCGCTGGTGTGCGGGACGTCGGTGCGTTCGCCGGAGACGACGATCCAGCGGCCGGGCTTGAGGCCGTCGTAGCACTGGGCGAGGTCGATCGCGGCGCCGCCGACGTCGTCGGGGACGGGCGCGCCGACGGGGGTGAGCGGCTCGCCCTGGGCCCACAGCGGGGTGCCCTTGGACAGCTTGGCGGAATCGACCGGGGTGTCCAACTCCAGCATGGTGACGGTGACTTCGCCGATCTTCCGGCCGCTCGGGTCGGTCACGTCGAGCTGGGCGGGCAGGACGCGGTCGGGGAACAGGACGAGCGTGTCCGTGCCGTCGCCGGTGCCGACGAGGACCGGGCGTCCGGGCAGGACCGTGTCGTGGAGGGAGTCGAGGAGGATCTGGTCGACGCGGTTGTCGGCGGCGGGCGTCTTGCGCCGGGCCAGCGCGACGGCGGCGCGGACCCGCAGGACCACGAGCCCGGCGAGCGGCGGCGGGTCGGTGATCCGCTCGCGCCGCCATGCGTCGTACAGCTGGGTGAGCCGGGGGTCGGCGGCGGCGAGGAGGCGCAGGTGGGCGTCCGAGTCGGGCCGGAAGAGCTGCTGGACGGGCGTGTCCAGGGCGCGGGCCGAGCTCGGCGGGCGGGACGGCGGGCGGCGCAGCGCCGGGAGGACGGGCGTCAACGCGACCAGTCCGACGGCCTGGTAGGGGTCCGGGCAGTCGTCGCCGCCATCCGACAGATCGGACTCGCAGCTCACCGGGCAGACCAACGCGCGGGCAAGAGAACGGAGTTGGGAGAGCTCGGGATCGGTCCGGCGGGCGATCTGGGCGGCGAGGACGAGCAGGGCGCCACCGGCGCGCCGGACGGCGGTGAGGTCGCCGGCGAGCCAGTCGGCGAGGGCGCAGCTCGCGCCGCGGGCCGCCAACGCGACGGCCTCGGTGAGGCGTTGGAGCTCGGGGGCGACCTCGAAGAGGGCGTTGGCCGGGGTGAGCGTCGGTAGGAGCAGGGCCGCCAGCGGGGTGAGGATGTCGCTGACGATGCGGGCCGCCACAGGGTCCGTGCGCGTCACCGCGTCCCCGGTGGCGGCCCGCACGGCGTCGGCGAGGGTAGCGACGGCGGCGGTGAAGGCGCCGAGCGGCGTGGTGGGGGAGACGAGCGTGACCTGCGTCCGCCCGGCGGTGAAGTCGACGGTGGATTCGGCGACCGTCCGGGCGTGCACGTCGGGCGAAAGACCGCTGGGCGCGAAGGTGAAGAGCAGCCGGTCGCCCTTGCGCAGGTTGGCGGTCGTGCCGTCCACGGCGAACGTGACGAGCGCGGAGTCGACGGTGTCGCGCGTGATGTCCGGCGGGTCGGCGAGGCGGACGGCGAGGGTGTTCCACTCGGCGCGGGCGACGAGGTCCTCGCTCGTCTCGAAGGTCTGCGGGAGCTGCCCGGCCGCCGCCTGGCTCTTCACCGCGGACCCGGCCGGGACGAGGCTGTGCGCGCCCGGGTCGAGTGTGTACGCGAGGTGGGTGCTCGACGCGAGCGGCGGGCGGGGGCGGTGGCCGGCGAGCAGGCCGAGGTGGTCGAGGGACTCGGGCTCGGTGGCGGTGCGCAGGTACCCCTCGTTGGCGATGCGCTCCTGGTAGAAGGTGAGCACCTCGCCGACCACGGCCCAGCAGTCGAGCAGGGCGATCGCGGGGTCGTCCGGGTCGCGCGTGGTGAGCTCGTCGAGGGCCCGGCGGCTGGAGAGCCGGGCGAGCATGGACGCGCGGAAGCTCGCGTACGTCCCCGCGCGGTAGGTGAGGGAAGGCTGTCCGGGCGGGTTGACTACGGGCGTCGGGGTGACGGCCTCGACACCCGTGCAGCAGGAGTCGGACGTGCAGCTCATCGGCCGCCCTCCAAGTCGAGTTCGAGGCGGCCGTGTTCGGGCCGGGAGGGATCGTTGTCGAGCTGCGCGACCTCCAGCGGCCGGATCGGCAGCACCCCGGTGGCAAGGGCGTCGCCGCGGTCCGCCGGATTGGCCGGGTCGGTGAACAGGCGCTGTAGCCGGTGCAGGCGGGTGACTTCGGCGTGCCGCACGCCCGGCACGGCGACCGCCGCCGCGACCAGCCGGCTGACCCGGACGGGGTCGCCGAAGACGAGCGCGTCCGGGGCGAACAGGGCGGCGAAGGCGGCCAGCAGCCCGGCGCGGACGTGCCCGGCGACGTGGTCCGGCTCGACCCGGACGCGGAGCGCCACGTCGAGCGGCACGAGCGTCGCGCCGAACTCTGCGAGGTCGTGGCCGATCCGGCGGTAGCGGAACAGCGCCGCGCGGACGGCGTCGAGCAGCGCGTCGGGGGCCGTCTCGGTGC
>NZ_JBFBDY010000777.1:0-2637 GCF_040683475.1 Kitasatospora sp. NPDC093558
GGCGTCGAGACCGCGCTGCGCAGCCCGCGCGACGCGATCGCCCACGGCATCGCGTTCTGCTCCGAGAACCGCAAGACCGAGGGCCTGGTCGGCGAACTGACCGTCCGGGAGAACATCGTCCTGGCTCTGCAGGCGTCCCGCGGCTGGACGCGCCCGCTGTCGCGCACCGTCCAGGACGCGCACGCGCTGCGCTGGATACGCGCCCTGGACATCCGCCCCGGCGACCCCGAGGCGCTGGTGCGCAACCTCAGCGGCGGCAACCAGCAGAAGGTGCTGCTCGCCCGCTGGCTGCTCACCGACCCCAAGCTGCTGATCCTGGACGAACCCACCCGGGGCATCGACATCGGGGCGAAGGCCGAGATCCAGAAGCTGGTGGCGAACCTCGCCGAGGACGGCATGGCGGTGCTGTTCATCTCCGCCGAGCTGGAGGAGGTGCTGCGGCTCAGTCACCGGGTCGGCGTACTGCGCGACCACCGGATGGTCGCCCAGCTCGACAACGACGTCGAGCTCACCCCGGAGCGTGTCCTGGCCACCATCGCGAGCGGAGCGGAAGAATGACCACGGCACTGACCACCGCGCGGGCGAGGGCGGTGACCCGGTCCCGGCTGTTCTGGCCGGCCGTGGTGCTGGCCGTGCTGCTGCTCGGCAACCTCGCCTTCACCCCGGACTTCTTCGCCGTCCACGTCCAGGGCGGCCACCTGTACGGCAGTACGGTCGACATCCTGCATTTCGGCGCCCCGCTGATCCTGGTCTCCCTGGGCATGACCCTGGTGATCGCCACCGGCGGCATCGACCTGTCGGTCGGCTCCACCGTCGCCATCGCCGGTGCGCTGGCCTGCCAGCACATCAGCGAGGCCGCCGACCCGGCGGGCCTCGGCACGGTGTTCGGGGCGATGGGCATCGCGCTCGGCACGGCGGTGCTGCTGGGCGTCGCGAACGGGGTGCTGGTGGCCAAGGTCGGCGTCCAGCCGATCATCGCCACCCTGATCCTGATGGTCGCCGGGCGCGGCTTGGCCCAGCTGATCACCGACGGCCAGATCATCACCGTCACCAGCGAGCCGTACAAGCTGATCGGCGGCGGCTACTGGCTGACCATGCCGTTCGCGATCCTGCTCAGCGCGCTGGTGGTGCTGGCCACCGTGCTGCTGACCCGCCTGACCGCGCTCGGGCTGCTGCTGGAGTCCGTCGGCGGCAACCCGGTGGCCAGCCGGCTGGTCGGCATCCGGGCGATGCGGCTGGTGGCCCTGGTCTACGTGTTCAGCGCGCTGTGCGCGGCGCTGGCCGGCCTGATGGTGTCCTCCAACGTCTCGGCCGCCGACGGCAACAACGCCGGACTCTGGATCGAACTGGACGCCATCCTCGCGGTGGTGCTCGGCGGGACCTCGCTGAACGGCGGCCGGTTCTCGATCGGCGGCACCGTGCTGGGCGCGCTCATCATCCAGACCCTCTCCACCACCGTCTACACCATCGGCATCCCGCCGGAGACCACCCTGGTGTTCAAGGCGTTCGTGGTGATCGCGGTCTGCCTGATCCAGTCGCCCGTCTTCCGCGCCAAGCTCGCTGCCCGCGGCGCCCGGGCCCGGCGCACCGCCGCCGTCCGGCCGCACGCTGTGGCCCCCATCAACCGGGAGGTCGGCGAATGAACGCCAACGCCCTGCTGACCCGCCTGCGCGGGCAGATCCCGCTGCTGGTCACCGCGGTCCTGCTGGTGTCGATGTTCAGCGTCGGCTCGGTGCAGTACGACGGCTTCTTCTCCGGCCAGGTCGTGCTCAACCTGCTGATCGACAACGCCTTCCTGCTCGTCGTCGCGGTCGGCATGACCTTCGTCGTGCTGACCGGAGGCATCGACCTGTCGGTCGGCGCGGTGGTGGCGCTGTCCACCATGGTCTCCGCCTGGCTGGTCCAGTTGCACGGCTGGCCGCCGCTGCTGGTGATCCCGCTGGTCCTGCTGATGGGCACCGCGGGCGGCTGGCTGATGGGCTGGGTCATCCACGTCTTCGAGATCCAGCCGTTCATCGTCACCCTGGCCGGCATGTTCCTGGCCCGCGGCCTGTGCTACACGATCAGCGTCGAGTCGATCTCCATCACCGACCCGCAGTACACCGCCATGGCGCAGACCCGGATTCCGCTCGGCAGCCTGTTCGTCTCACCGAGCGCGGTCATCGCGCTGCTGGTGCTGGCGGTCGGGTTCGTCGTGCTGCACTACACCCGGTTCGGCCGCAACGTGTACGCGCTCGGCGGCAGCGAGCAGTCCGCGCTGCTCATGGGCCTGCCGGTGCAGCGCACCAAGACCACCGTCTACGCGATCAGCGGCTTCTGCTCCGCGCTCGGCGGGGTGCTGCTCACCTTCTACATGCTGTCCGGCTACGGCCTGCACGCGGTGGGCCTCGAACTCGACGCGATCGCCGCGGTCGTCATCGGCGGCACCCTGCTCACCGGGGGCTCCGGCTACTTGCTGGGCACCTTGCTGGGCGTGCTGGTGCTCGGCCTGATCCAGACCGTGATCAGCTTCCAGGGCACCCTCAGCTCCTGGTGGACCCGCATCGTCATCGGCGCCCTGCTGTTCGTCTTCATCGTCCTGCAGCGTTTGATCACCGCCCGCCGGCGGTAGCACACCGCGTCGCCCCGGCACGGCCC
>NZ_JBFBDY010000778.1:0-2635 GCF_040683475.1 Kitasatospora sp. NPDC093558
CGTGACCCCGGGCGGCCAGCGGCCCGGCTGGGCCGAGGACGGCGACCAGGCACAGTGCGGGCAGGACGCCGAGGCGGTAGCGGCGGCCCCGGGCACGGCGTGGATCCGGGACTCGGTTCGGCATCTCGACCGGAGTGTGCAGTTCGGACGGCTCTGCGGGCGGCCACTGAAGGTCGCGGTCACACTCGACCGAACCGCCCGTCGCGTCAGCCGAGAACGCATCGGCCCTGCCAGGACACTCAGTTCAGCACAGCCACCCAGATTCGCTGATGGGTCTCCGTTGGGGGCCAACACGCCGGCTCACCGGCGACGGTCGAGTACGCCTCCGCTCGCGCGACATACGTATACGGTCCCCCGGAAGCCATCTGGCTGTAGTCGCCCAGGAAGTACGTCGTGTCCTTGTAGGCCGCGAAGCGAATGTCCGTCTGAATCGAGTTGGCCTGTACCGGCCCGGCGAAAGCAGTGCCGTCTCTGCTCTGCTGCACATAGGTGTCGACGTTGACGTTGGTGCCTACGGTCGGGCAGCCACTCGGCGGCTCAAGTTCCACCGACTGCCGGCGCTGGCGGTACGCGACCCGCACGGCGCCTGACGCCGTGATGGTGATCATCGGATGGAAATGATTCACAAAGTCGCGCAGGCTTCCTTTGTTGACGCGAACCGGGGCGCTCCAGGTCTTGCCGTTGTCCCCTGACTGGCTGAGCACGATGTCGTTGACCGTGTCCTCGCGGAATCGCCCATCGGTCCACGCAGCGTAAATGACGCCGGTTGCGGGGTTGACGGTCACGGCTGCCGGGTCGAGCTTGTTGTGCTGTTGGCTGTCCGGATTGTTGAGCGCCTCGGCAACCTCGACCGGCGAGCCGAAGACGAGCGGCTCTCCGGGGAGTGACGGCGCGTTTGCCCGGATGAAGAAGTATTTCTCCACGTAGGGCACCCCAGGAGCAGACGGCTTGGATCCCGTGTCGTAGAAGATCCCGAGGGACCCGTCGGACAGGACCACGCCCTTGACGTCGGTTCCCGGGCTCACCCCGAGCGGACTCGCCGCCTGCCAGGTCGTACCGCCATCGTCGGAATAACTGGCAGCTGGAGCAAGCACCACCGGAACAGCCCCGGAGGTCCACATGGCGTACAGGCGCCCGGGGTGATGCCCGGCGCCAGTCCCATTGTCGACGACCAGGTAGGGGGTATCGTGAGACGGTAATCCCAGAGGTGTCTGCGGATCAACGGTCAACACATCGGACCAGGTTGCGCCACCGTCGGACGACCGAATCAAACCGAGCCCCGCAGGCTGTGCAGAATTCGGGAACTCCGGAATGAATGTCACGTAAACCTGGTTGTTCGGGCCGAATGCCACGATCGGGTCGGCCGTGAGCGCCCAACTGCCGTTGGCGGCCGGCCCGATCGGAAAGTTTCCGGCCTTCCAGGTCTGGCCGCCATCGAAAGTGGTGGCGTAGCCGATGTTCTGAGCCGCCCCGCACGATCCTTTGTTATACCCCTGGATGTAGGCGACGACGGCGTTCGACGGGTTGCCGGGGTTGACCGCGATGGAAGGCTCCAGGGTGGTGTCCCCTTCGAATTGAACCTCGGTACCGACGCCACAGAGCTGACTTGGGCTGGGCGCGGTGCTGTTCCCAAACGGATCGATGCCGACGACTTGATCGCGAAGAACGCTGATCCCTGTCCCGTCCCGGGGGGCGGCACCCGCCGGGGAAGCCTGAACGCATGTGATGGCCAGAACCGCAAGAACTGGTCCCGCGATCCGGCGCAGCCGCGACGTGCGCGGCGAGGGTTTCGTGGGTGAGGCCACGGCACCTGCCTCCTGCTTTCCGACGCCTGTGGTATCGCCGGCCGCTTACCGGGGCGACAGCGTCAGCGGATCACCGGAGGCGGACCGGGGCAACCGGGCTTACGCCGTGGGGGCGTCAGAGCGTCAACAACCTGGCCCTACCGCGGAGACCGTCCTCGTGGCACCGTGCCTCCGGGACGGCGGGTCCTGGCGGCGCCGGGGCCGGGGCCGCGCCGGGCGGGCAGGCAGTGCCGGTGCGGGTTTTCTCACTCCGGCGGGGTGTGTGGGCGGTGCGGCAGGTTCACCACCAGCAGGGCCAGGCCCGCCAGGGTGACGTTGCGGATCGCCGCGTCCAGGCCGTTCCACGTCTTCGACTGCCACATGGCGAACCACTCGCCGCCGATCCCGATGAAACCGGCTCCGAAGAGCAGCAGCATCAGCAGCAGGCCGAGGCTGCTGATGCGGCGTGCCAGCTGCGGCCGCAGCCACCAGGCGAATGTTCCCGCCGTCAGTACCAGGGCGCTCAGCGCCTCCCAGGCGATGATCGCGACGTAGGCCGCGTTCTGCAGGGCCGGGGTGGTGATCGAGCGCCACATCAGGTTGCCGTCCCGGAAGGTGGTGTCCATCGCCAGCACGTGCTGGACGAACTGCTGGTTGGTGGCGAAGTCGGTGACGTTCCCGAAGACCACGAGCAGCAAGTAGAGCGCGTTCGTCCCGGTGAGCACGGCCGCCGCCGCGGGCAGTGAGCCGAACGCGAGCACGCGGTCGCGGGTGGAGGTGCGGCTCGGGCTTGCGGGGCGGGTGGTCTGCATGCGGAAAAGGCTAGCCCCTGCGGGGAGTTGGTCAACGGG
>NZ_JBFBDY010000779.1:0-2628 GCF_040683475.1 Kitasatospora sp. NPDC093558
GTCCGCGTACGCCGGGGCGGCGGCACCCGCGACCAGCGCGACGGTCGCGGCGAGCGCGGCCAGGGCGGTGCGGCGGCGGGTGGGGGTGGGTCTGGCGGTACCGGTGGGGCGGGCGGAGCGGGAAGTGCTGTGCATGAACACTCCTCTGGTCCGGTGCTCGGCGGTTGCTTCGGTACGTGCCGGCCCAAGGGTCCCCGTGCGGCGGGGAGTTGGCCCGGCCGGGAGCAGATTAGCCATGTACCCGCCAGGAAGACCAGGTATCCAGGGCCACAACCTGAACCGCCGTCACGTGTGGCGGTCCGACACCGCGCGCCCCAGCGGTGGAAACCAGTGGTCGGAGGCCCCGTCCGTCCGGTCGAAGGTCCCGTCGTCCGAGGCCGAAAGTCACGTTCGTCCGTCACCGGCGGTCCCGGCATCCGGGGCCGGCGGAAGTCTGTGGCACGATGCCTGGCGGACCGCCCACGGCGGACAATCGCGATATGCGTGAGGAAAGGACCCTTTCATGACCGAGGTCGACCACCAGCTCGTCTTCCGCCCGGCGACCGCCGCCGACGTGCCCGCGCTCGTCGCCCTCGTCGAGTCCGCCTACCGCGGCGAATCCAGCCGGACCGGCTGGACCAGCGAGGCCGACCTGCTGGACGGGCCGCGCACCGACGATGCGGCGGTCGCCGAGGCGGTCGGCCACCCCGACGGCGTCGTCCTGGTCGCCGAGCGGGACGGCGAACTGCTCGCCTGCTGCCAGCTGCAACGCCACGCCGGCCACGCCTACTTCGGCATGTTCTCGGTGCGCCCCGGCCTCCAGGGCGGCGGCCTCGGCCGGACGGTGCTGGCCGAGGCGGAGCGGCTCGCGGCGGAGGAGTGGGGCGTGAGCGTGCTGGAGATGAAGGTGATCGAGCAGCGCGCCGACCTCATCGCCTGGTACGAGCGCCGCGGCTACCGCCGGACGGGCGTCTACACCCCGTTCCCGTACGGCGACGAGCGCGTCGGCATCCCGCGCCGCGCGGACCTGCGCTTCGAGACGCTGACGAAGGAGCTCGCGGGGTGATGGGGCGGGTGATGGGGCATGTCATGGGTAGGTGATGCGCCGTCAAAGTCCTGACCGGCACCGATGCGGAGATGTCATACCTCGTTCATGATTGGTCTAGGCCAATGTGAGACCCTGGGGCCCGAACGGCCAACGTTCCGTCCCACTCCCAGGGGGCCAATTCCGCATGCCCGTACTCCATGGCACCGCCATGCCCGCACCCGACACCGGCCCGCGCCGGACACCCGACCCTGACCGGCTCGACCACCCCCGACTGCCCGCACCGCCCGGCGACGACGAGCTCTACTGGTACTTCGGCCCGCAGCGCCGCTGGGTGCCGCTCTGCGCCACGCTCTCCTACGCGGGCGCCACCGCCACCCTCGGCCTGTTCGCCCTCAGCCGGCCGCTGCTCTGGCCCTTCCTGCTCCTCACCGTCCTCAACGCGGCCACCTGGCTGCTCTCCCTCGCCGACGGCCAGCGCGCCCGCCGCTACACCCGCGACTCGCACGACCTGCTGATGCGCGCCTGGCGGCCGGCCGAGCACCCCGGCGTCGACCTGCTGCTGCCCACCGCCGGCGAGCCGCTCGCCGTCCTCGACAACGCCTACCGGCACACCGCCGCCGTGCAGTGGCCCGGCACACTCACCGTCCTCGTCCTCGACGACGCCGCCCGCCCCGAGGTGCGCGAACTCGCCGAGTCCTACGGCTTCCGCTACCTCGCCCGGCCCGACCGCGGCCGGTTCAAGAAGGCCGGCAACCTCAACCACGGCCTCGCCGAGGGCGACGGCGAGATCGTCGCCGTCCTCGACGCCGACTTCTGCCCGCGCCCCGACTTCCTGCACCACCTGGTGCCCTACCTCGACACCCCCGAGGTCGGCATCGTGCAGAGCCCGCAGTGCTTCGACACGGACGCCGACATGTCCTGGCTCGAACGCGCCGCCGGAGCCACCCAGGAGATCTTCTACCGCTGGATCCAGCCCTCCCGGGACGCGCAGGACGGCACCGTCTGCTGCGGCACCAACGCCCTCTACCGCCGCGCCGCACTGATGCGCGTCGGCGGCTTCGCGCAGACCGACCACAGCGAGGACCTCTACACCGGTCTCGCGCTCGCCCGCGCCGGGTGGACCACCCGGTACGTGCCCGCGCTGGTCGCCAAGGGCATGTCGCCCACCGGCCTGCCCGCCTTCATCAGCCAGCAGTACCGCTGGTGCCTCGGCTCCCTCGCCCTCGTCCGCGACCCGGACTTCCGCCGGGGACCGCTGCCCCGCTCCGCCCGGCTCTGCTTCTGGAACGGCAACCTCGGCTACCTGACCAGCGCGGTGAACGTCTTCGCCGTGCCGCTCCCGGCGCTGATCATGCTGTTCTTCGCCCCGGACGCCATCGAACCCTGGCAGGTCCTGCCGTTCCTGCCGCCGATCTGGGTCGCGCTCGTCCTGCTGCCCGCGATGTCCCGCACGCGCTGGCGCTTCGAGGTCACCCGCGTCCAACTCCTCGGCGGGCTCTGCCACGTCGTCGCCATCGCGCACGCGTTGCGCCGCCGCAGCGCCGACTGGGTGCCCACCGGCGCCGTGTCGCGCGGCGGCTCGCTCGCCCGCACCGTCGCCC
>NZ_JBFBDY010000780.1:0-2621 GCF_040683475.1 Kitasatospora sp. NPDC093558
CGGCGCGCAGCGCGTCGCAGTCCTGCCAGCCACTCTCCGCGGCGTGCGGGGTCAGTGCGGCCGAGTCGACGGCGAGGAGGGTCGCGCGCTCCTCGGCGGCGACGGCCAGCGGCTCCCGGCCGCCGGTGGTGAGGACGGTCGCGCCGGCCGCCAGGGCGGCGAGCAGCGGCGTCGGCCAGCCGGCGCCCCCGTCCGCGCAGAGCACCCGGTCGGTGGGCTCCAGGGCGAACTCGTCGGTCAGCCAGGCGACCTGGTTGGCCAGGGTGGCGTGGTCGAGCACCAGCACCGCGCCGGTCGCGGTGTCGTGGCCGAGCCAGGCGGGGTCCTGCGGCGCGCCGGCCCGTCCGAGGTCGGTGGCCGGGAGGGCGGCGATGGATTCGGCCGCCGCGAGCAGGTCGACCACCGGCGCGGTGCCCGGCCGGTCCGGGTGGCCGGGGCCGCGGGTCAGCACCAGGTCGATCCGCGCGGCCGGTGCGCCGAGGGGCAGGTCGTCGGTGAGCGGCAGCACCGCGGCCCCGGTCCGCCAGACCGCCAGTACGGCCTCGGCGAAGTCGATGCCCGGCGCAAGGCGCAGGCCCACCACACCGCCGGGGGCGACGCCGCACCCGGCCAGGAAGTGGGACAGGCGGTTGGCGTTCTCGTCGAGCCGGCGGTAGCCGTACTCGACCCGACCGTCGGATACGGCGACCGAGTTGGGAGCTCGGTGCGCCGAGCTCGCAATGAGGTGGTGCAGTGAGGACGGCCGGGTCACGTGAGCTCCTCGCTCGGTCATGGATGGGGCGAAAGCGGGCGGTCGGGCTGGTGCGGCGTCCCGCGCGGTGCGGGACGCCGCGGGGCGGGGGAGGTTCAGGCGGCGGAGCCCTGGGCCATCCGGTTGCGCAGGCTCAGCGGACGCATGTCGGTCCACACCTCGTTGATCCGGTCCAGGCACTCCTGCTTGGTGCCGCTGGTCCCCTCGGCGTGCCAGCCGTCGGGCAGCACGCGGTCGGCCCACCAGATCGAGTACTGCTCCTCGTCGTTGAGCACCACCAGGTAGGTCGGCTCGTTGGCAATCTGCTCGGCCATGTCGGCTCCCAGTCGGGTCTGTGGGCGCCGTCGGTGCGGCGGCCCGGAGTCGGTCGGTCGTACCGGGGAAGCCTGCGACCGGGTGCCTATAGCCCCTCTATACGGCTCGGGATACGGCTCGGCCCCGCGCCGGGAGGGGCGCCGCCAGGGCCCTGGGGAGCGGAATCGCGAATTGCCTCACGAGCGTCCTCGATGGCCGTTTTGTCGATGGCCGATTCGCCGCCCTATGCCATTGATCGCGCTGTTCGTCGTCAATGGGGTGGAATAGGCGACTTGACTTGCCGTCAGGTGATGACAGAAACTCCTAGCGAGATAGGGGTTCCAAGGGGGGAGCGAACTGACATGTCATCAGTTATGGCCGAAAGCAGGAGATCCGCCGCCCCGCCGGACCTCTTCGGACTTCCCGTCTCGCACACCTCGTCCGAAGTCACCGTCCGCCCCTGGCGGACGGCTTCCGGCCTGTCGTCCTATCAGTTCTGGAATATTCCGACCGGTTGGACGTGACCGGCATGCTGGAGAGGTTAGGACTCGACGTCGAGGCCAGGGACGTCTATCGCGAGATGCTCAGGGACCCGCGGAGCAGCCCGGCCGAGATCGCCCGCCGGCTGGGCTGGGGCGAGGCGAGGGTGCGCGCCGGAATGGACGAACTGGCGCGTCTGCTGCTGGTGAAGCCCTCCTGGGAGGACCCGGACACCCTCATGGTGGTGTACCCGGAGGTCGGGCTCAAGCACCTGCTCGACCGCGAGGAGGCCGAACTGCAGCACCGCTTGCTGGACGTCAAGCAGGCCCGGCAGGAACTCTTCGAGGTGGTCGCGGAATTCGCGAACCTGACGAAGTCCCGGCAGAGTTCGGACGCCGAGGTGCTGGAGGGGATCGACGCGATCCGGCTGCGGATCGAGGCGCTGGCCACCGAATGCACCCAAGAGGTGATGGGATTCGTCACCGCCGGCGTGATGTCGCCCGCCAACATCGAGGCCAGCCGCCCGCTCGACGCGAGTGTGCTGGGCCGCGGCGTGCTGATGCGCTCGGTCTACCTGGAGAGCATCAAGAACGACAACAAGACCATGGAGTACGCCCATGGGCTGGTGGACCAGGGCGCCCGGGTCCGGGTCGCACCGATGCTCCCGCCGCGCATGGTGATCTACGACCGGTCCGTCGCGATCGTCCCGGTGGATCCCCGGGCGAGCGCCAAGGGCGCCCTGGTCCTGCAGGGCCGCGGTGTGGTCAGCGCGCTCTGCGAGCTGTTCGAGCGGGTCTGGCAGTGCGCGCAGCCGGTGGAGGGCAGCCCGACGGGCACCGACGTGTGCGACCCGGAGTCACCCAAGCTGACGGCCCGCTCGCAGAGCATCCTGCTGCTGCTCGCCAAGGGTGCCACTGACGAGATGATCGCCCGCCGGCTGGGCGTCTCGGTCCGCACCGTGCGGCGCGACACCGCCGAGCTGACCGCCCAGCTGGGCGCCAAGACCAGGTTCCAGGCCGGGATCCTGGCCGTCCAGCAGGGCTGGGTCGACCCCGACCGGTTCAGCTGAGCCGGAGGCGTGGCCAACTGCCGCGGC